>JAAYGP010000370.1 GCA_012727625.1 Clostridiaceae bacterium | reverse complement strand
GTCGAACACTTTATCCTGTTTAGCCAACACCCGATATGTGCGGCCTGACATTCCGGATGTACCATCGGTCACTGATTTTGCGAAGCCGAAAACCAAATGAAAGGAGGAGCGTATGATTTAGTTGTCAGCTATAATCATACAGAATTATGACTGATTCCATAATTATGCCGGACAAAAACTATCAATCAATTATTGAGGAAAAATTTCAACATAAAAGAAAATTGGCATCCGCCAGGGAAAAAGCACTATTTCACATATTTGATGAAGGTCTTACAAAAGATGAAGAATTCGCCCTGAAGTTTCTTTATGCATACATGCCTTTGTATGACTTGGCGGATTATGACGGAAGCCTTTTTCTGAACCATGTAAGGGAAACTTTTCGTATTTTAAGACTTGTGCCCTGGGGAAACAAAATTCCGCCCTGCATATTTATTCATTTTGTCCTCCCCTATCGTGCGAACAATGAGAATGTTGAGAATTATCGCGGAATTTTTTTTGAGGAACTGTTTGACAGAGTGAAAGATTTGTCAATGGTTGATGCCATTCTTGAGGTAAATCACTGGTGCCATGAGAAAGCAACCTATATAGCATGTGATCCGCGTACCTCCTCTCCCCTCTCCGTGATCCGCAGAGCCCACGGAAGATGCGGCGAGGAGTCAGCCCTTGCAGTTTCCGCCTTACGCAGCCTGTGCATACCTGCCCGTCAATGCTATACTCCAAGGTGGGCTCATTGCGATTCCAATCATGCATGGGTTGAGGCCTGGGCAGATGGAAAATGGTACTTTTTCGGTGCCTGTGAACCCGATCCCCGGCTCAACAACGGATGGTTCAGAGATCCCGCGCGCAGGGCTATGCTGGTTAACACCCGGGTGCCAGGCAATTATTCCGGTCCGGAGGAAATAACTCTTGCCCATGAATGGTACACAGAACTTAATCTTTTAAGCAACTACGCACCTGTTAAAAGAGTTACGGTGAAAGTGGAAGACATTTCAGGAAATCCTGTCCACGGAGCTATGGTATACTTCCAGGTGTTCAATTCAGGTGAATTTTCAAGGATTGCCTGTCTTATATCCGATGAGCAAGGTAGAGTTTCTTTAACGACTGGTCTCGGTGATGTTATGGTTCATGCCGCAAAAGACAGGCAATGGGGCTTTGAAAAATTATCTGCTTATTGCGACCATATTACAGTTACCATATCAGACCCCCCTCCGCTCAACGACACCTGGGATATTGACATGATACCCCCGGTTCAAACCTATGATGAAGCTGAAAGCTATTCAGAGGAGGAAATAAGAATCAATAATGAGCGTCTTAAGGAAGAGGACCGAATTAGAACTGAATATGAAGCTACTTTCATAAACAGGGATACCGCCTGGAAAATCGCGGATGAACTTTCACTTCCGGGGGACCGGGTGTGGAACGTATTGGAGAAAGCCAGGGGCAACAGCCATGAAATAGCAGCGTTTCTTAAGGAAGAGACACCTGTATACGGCAAGTGGGCATTAAAGCTGCTGGAAACCTTGGCAGATAAGGATCTCACCGACACTTTCAGTCCTGTCTTAAGGGATCATTTGCATTTTGCCGCTGAATTCAAAGGAATTCCTGATGAGAAAACATATATGAAATATATACTAAGGCCAAGGGTTTTACATGAAATGATTGGCCCGTATCGCTCGTTTTTCCGGAAGGAGTTTTCCGAAGAAGAGCAGACTTCTTTCCGGAAATGTCCGAAGAAGCTGGAGAATTGGATCAAAACAAATATAGAGATAGTGGAGGATTACGTACATTTTCAGGGCGCTGCCACTCCAAAGGGTACCTATAAGCTTAAAAAAGCGGACAGAATATCCCGGGATATAGCATTTGTTGCCATGGCAAGAAGCTTTGGCATACCGTCAAGGCTTCATCCTGCAGACAAAAGGCCTCAGTTTATGTTGGATGGTTCATGGCATGATGCTGATCTTGAGACTGTATCCGAGACCTTTTACCCTGTAAATCAATCAGCAGACGGTATCTGGATAGAAACCAGGATTGATGTTCATCATGATAATCCGGATGTTTCGGTGAATAAATATGCTTCTGCCGCGTCCCAGGGCAGAATACGGCTTATAAAATGTGACGGTTATGACGGAAAAATAGAATATTTCAAAAACTTTTCCCTGGCACGATTTGAAAAAAATATTTTTAAAAGCATGGATTTCAAGGGCTATGAGTTCAGGCAGTTTGAAGATTCCATAGAAGTTCTGCCGGGAATTTACAGGCTTATAACCAGTACGCGCACTTCATCCGGAACTTCCTTGCTGCACCTTACGGTCTTTCAGGTTAATCCGGGCGAAATAACCGAGGTTGCTGTTTCTTTCCGCGAGGAGCACAGTATTGTCCCTGTTTTGGGAGAAATAACAGATTCAATTGAGCTGAATATTACTAATGGGGAAAAACTTGATATTATTGGTTCAAATGCTGGAAAAGGCCTTATTATTGCATGGATTGAACCCGATAAGGAACCCTCAAAACATCTGATCCGGGAATTATGTGAATTATCCGGGGAGTATAATACCTGGGACGGTAAAATAATCCTTTGCGTTAACAGCGATAAGGTTACATCGGCTTTTAATGAAAATGCCTATGATAGTTTGCCTGAAAGCACATCATTTTGCATAGACGAAAAGAATAAAGCGTTGGATATGATTATTTCCCATATTAACGAAAAACCAAAGTATGATAATCCAATGGTATTTGTTATCGACGCAGAAAGAAAGCTTCGGTATGTTTCATCAGGCTATAAACCTGGAATTGGCGCCGATGTTTTGAACACTTTAAAGGGGTGTGAATATTCTTTAGTGCAAATGGGATAATCATCCTAATAATTGTTAATACTTATATTGCAGCATAAATCGGGCAACGCTGGGGAGCGACCCAACGCTTGCTGCGGCTTATACGGTGAATCGGCGGGTCTTTTGATTCGCCGATTTCAATATTCACCGGTAAGCCCTATGCGGATAAACCCCGGGAGTTTGAGGGCAGAGCCCTCATCGCGGCCTCAGGCCGCGAACCTGTCCGCAAAGAATATCATAATCTGGCTATACGCCATTGCCCAATCTCTTGGTGGCTGCGTCCACTACTTAGTAATTTCCTTTACCGAGAGATAAACCACTTTTCATATCGAGTCATCGGTGGGAAATATTGACTTCGTTTTTGTAAATTTCCTCACCATCCTGTGATACGCTTCCACTATATTGGTTGTATAAATCAGACGTCGTATTTGTTCAGGATAACTGAAAAATGTAGTAAGTTCCGCCCAATTTGCATCCCAGGACCGTAGAATGGACGGATATTTCCTATCCCATTTTTCCCTGAATTCTTCTTTTGCATACTCCGCATCATCAAGATTTACTGCACCATAGATTTTCTTTAAATCAGCGCAAATCGCTTTCCTGTCCTTGTATTGCACAAATTTGGTCGAATTCCGAATTTGATGAACTATGCAAAGTTGTTGCTTTGTTTTTGGGAAGATGGCATTTATTGCATCTCCAAGGCCTTTCAAATTGTCGTGGCAAGCGATAAATATATCCTGTACGCCGCGCTTTTTGAGGTCTGAGCAAATTGAAGCATAGAAACTTGCACTTTCGTTTTCACTGATCCAGATACCTAAGATGTCTTTCTGTCCGTTCATATCAATGCCTAACACTGTGTAGACGCATTTATTGATTATCTGGCTATCCTTACGGCTTTTGAATACGCTCCCATCAAAGTAAATGATCGGGTATATTGACTCCAGCGGCCGGTTCTGCCACTCGTTCACTTCAGGCAAAATTTTATCTGTTATTTTAGATATCAGTGTCTGCGAAATTTCAGCACCGTATATTTCACGTAAGTTATCCTCAATGTCTCGCTGGCTCATGCCTTTTGAATACATTGCCATAATTTTTTGTTCGATTTCATCAGTACGCGTTTGTCTCTTTTCTATTACTTTCGGTACAAACTCACCGTTACGATCGCGTGGTACGGCAATTTCACATTCGCCATAGTCACTTATTATGGTCTTGTGATTATAGCCATTTCGGGAATTACCTGAATTATTTCCCGCTGCGTCATGTTTTTCATAACCTAGGTGTTCATCCATCTCTGATTCAAGCATTTGTTCGATAGTTCCAGCAAAGAGACGTTTTAACTTTAACTGAATATCACCTGTGCTTTTGCAGTCCGTATTAACAGACTGACCAATTCTTTTTCCTTTTCGCTAAGGGTGTTTTTTGTTCTTTTCATAGAATAACCTCCATTCTTTTATAAGGAGATTATTGCCATTTACACAGATGATAATTCAGTCTCCTTTAAAGTCATTGAACCATTAGCTTCTTTGAATATAGTAATTAATACAGCTCCTTTGAAAAGCTGCAATATGACTTTTCTTTCGTGATACTTAAAGGCATAAAACAAGCGGTCATAGCCCGATTCAAGGTTTATCAGACTATGACCGCTTATTTTTACACTGCTATATCACTTTTTTCATCTCTGTGAGAATCTTTTTAATGCTGTGTTCGGAAAGGCAATATTGAATGGATAGATCGGATATCCCTGCTCCGTTTTTGTATTTCTTTGCAATTTCCATATTTCTTCTCATATAATGCTTCCTTGCACCGTTAGCTTCACCCCATTTAAGTCTGACATCTTTTTTTCTTGGAATGTATACTACTTCACCCTGGATATACATCTGAATCTGATCAAGAAGCCACCCGGGCAGTCTGTTTTTTGCATTGTTATACTTCACTTTGTACACTCCTTTACAAAAACATCATTCCCCTTATCCCTGAATTTCAATTTGTGGCTGCTTCTGTGATGATTCCGTATAAAATGATAATTCTGCATATTTTTAAAACCTTGTATATGGCTGTATATACAGCTTTTGCTCCGGATTATAACGGGCTTCTTACAGCCGCGTTATAAAACAGTTTCTGAAAATGCAAAAAGGCACGATAACCTTTACCGCGCCTTTAATTTTTATTGTGATTTTATTTCAGTGATATCCTTAATGATTCCACATAAACATAACAATGGAACCATCCTGGATATCAATATGGTATCGGAAATAACATAAAGTATCAGGCATAAGGGTTATTCCTCAGACCGCAGAAAGATGAGCTAAGCTTTTCTTTCTGCCAATATTCCGTTAGGTTATAGCCACCTCTATAATGATTTTTGCGCTTATCACATTTAACACCCCTTTCCTGCAATACTAAAATCATTCCTTTTTTCATTATATTGCAAACCTCATTTCCGGTCAATATAAAGAATTTTTATAAAAATTTTTTCCATAGCAAGTAACTGAACTTTGTTCCATACCTCCCATCATATTTCTGCTTCATTTGCTTTCTTGCCTGTAATGCCAGTTTATACCGAAACTTATTCTATCCTCTTCCTGGTTGTAATCAGCCATGAAGCTTAATGAAATACTGTCTCCCATGTGCCTGTTCTCATACTTTTTCCCTTAACCTGATACAACTTCCGCAAAATCGCCCCGCATACTGAACGGTAAAGATAAAACTGTTACAGCACATATGCGATGGAATAAACAATGATGAGAGTATATAATTGTGACATAAAAACAAACTACTTTTTTAGTTTGGAATATCGTGGTATACTTAATAATTGAATAAGTAATCTGGAGGGTGGATATGGAATACCGTAAGCACAGCAAAATCAATGTACCATTATCTTTGTTCGGAATAGGATGAATGCGTCTTCCCATGATTGAAAAAAATAATGTCTGGGGAATTGATGAAGATCAGGCAATTCAAATGATCCGTTACGGCATCGATAATGGCGTAAATTATATTGACACCGCTTATAATTACCATAATGGTGAAAGTGAGCGGTTAGTCGGCAAAGCCCTTAAGGATGGTTACCGGGATAAAGTGTACGTTGCAACAAAATTGCCTC
>JAAYGP010000369.1 GCA_012727625.1 Clostridiaceae bacterium | reverse complement strand
CTTAAGTTCAAGAATTATCCAGCGTTCCTGGCCGGGTGTTCCGTTTTTTGCAAAATTAGGAGCCTGTCTGGTTGAAGTTGCAAAATGAACATTACCTCTGCCGCCTTTTCCGCCCCTGGCTATTATTTCTGTCTGACCATCCCGGGTTATATCCGCAATTATGAGCCCTGTTTCCTTATCTTTTACAAGGGTTCCGCAGGGCACTTTCACAATAAGGTCTTCACCCTTTTTACCTGTGCACTTCCTGCTTCCTCCATCCTCACCCCGGCTGGCCTTATATTGCCTCCGATACCTGAAGTCTGCAAGGGTTCTAAGGTTCTTATCCGCTTTAAACACAATGTTGCCGCCGTCTCCCCCGTCCCCTCCGTCAGGTCCTCCCGCAGGTATATACTTTTCCCTGCGGAAAGATACAGCGCCGTTTCCGCCATCTCCTGCCTTTATATAAATTTCCGCGATGTCTATAAACATTCCTGCCCTCCATAAACCTTTGTAAATGCTTATCCAAATTACCTGCACAGGCTTATTCTTCGTTCGCGCATGCATTTTTGCATATTAGCACAGGTTCTTGCACTTTGGCACATACTTCTGCCCATCCCTTTCAAAAAGCCTATGTATTTCAGCTATATAGAGTTTTTGCACATTTACGCATCCTATGCAGATATAAAATTCAACTGATCCTATTATAGCGGATGAACAAGCCGGATTTAATTTAAAAATATCATTGGTTTTTTAAAAAAGAAAACTCAATGCACAATTTTAATAACCCCATTGCCTGATATGTAAGGGACTTTTGTTTTATACCGTTAAAGAAACAAAAAAGATAAAAGGGGCGACATTCTCGCCCCTGAAACCACTTAATCCTTTATGCTGTGACAATACTGACTTTCTTTCTGTCTTTACCCATTCTTTCAAATTTGACAATACCGTCCGCCATTGCAAACAATGTGTCGTCGGATCCCTTTCCAACATTGGTTCCGGGATGAATTTTGGTCCCTCTTTGTCTGACAAGAATATTACCAGCCTTAACAAACTGACCATCTGCTCTTTTAACTCCCAGACGCTTGGATTCGCTGTCACGTCCGTTCCTTGTGCTTCCTATTCCTTTTTTATGCGCAAATAACTGCAAATTTACCTTAATCATAAGTTTACACCTCCTCATATCGAATTCGGATATATTTATCGTAACCTGCCTCTATTTGTCTTAACCCAACAACCATTGTTTTCAGAATAATATCTGTGGTTTCAAGTTGCCCCGCGGAGAGATTTTCAGGGACATAACAGATTATCAAACCATCTTTTTCAGTAAAATTTCTAAAGCCGGCCAATTCGTCAAGGCCTCCCAGAGCCGCGTACACTACGGCTGATACAGCTGAGCAGACTATATCCCTGCCCGGTCTGTCAAACCCTGCATGGCCTTTAATTTTAAAACCCTGAATTTCTCCATTGGAGTTTTTAAAAATAACAGCCTGTATCATTTTTAAGCGTTAATCTTTTCAATCTGAACCTTTGTGTACGGTTGCCTGTGACCTTGTTTTCTTCTGTAGCCCTTTTTGGGTTTGTACTTGAAAACAATAATCTTTTTGCCTTTTCCATGTCCCAGGACTCTGGCATTAACAGAAGCACCTTCAACAGCCGGTGAACCAACTGTTAATTCACCATCTTTGGAAACAGCCAGCACTTTTTCAAAAACAACAGTTTCGCCGTCTTCTGCTGAAATTTTTTCAACAAACACAACGTCGCCTTCCTGAACTCTGTACTGTTTTCCTCCGGTTTCAACTATAGCGTACATCGAGTGCACCTCCTCCAACCTATCTCGCCTTAAAAGGGAGCAGATATTCTGCTTTTTAAAACCCTTTCCAGTGCGGTCGCCGTTACATTTTAGCACAGCACATCCTATGTGTCAATGTTAATTTTATGTCATTTATTTGCATTTACTTTGTCCATTCACCCATTGGCTAAAGTTAAGTCACTGTTCACACCCTGACCTGATTCAGGTTCTGCCAAAGCTGCCCCGGATATTGAGCAATGACGGTTATTGTATACAGGTTCTGTACCAATTCCAAAAACCCACCCTGATTCTACAACTATATACGTTTTAAGAAAGCTGTATTTTACGGGCAGATCAACGCGACCGAATATTTTTCAGTAATTCATATATCAAACCAATAAACTACATTTTCTCTCAAGGATTTAATTTCTACGGAATGAAAATTCAATGGGATGAATACACCTGTTACTAACTTTTGCTTATTCTGCCAGTACCGCCACAGGTGGGGCATGGAATGGTCAAAAGATCCTGCAGGGTGCATCTTACTTTTTTTCTTGTCATTTCAACGAGTCCAAGGCTCGTCATCCCTACCACAACGACCTTACTGGAGTCTGCTTTCACTGCCTCCTTTAAAATCGACAAAAGCCTTTCTTTATGCGAACTGTCTTTCATGTCGATAAAATCGATTAGTATAATCCCACTTATATTTCTGAGCCTGATTTGCTTTGCAATAGTAATGGCGGCTTCCTCATTTATTCTGATCATTGTTTCTTCCAATGTACTTCTGCCCACATATTTCCCTGTATTCACATCAATAACCGTTAACGCCTCTGTTTTATCAAAAACAAGGTATCCGCCGCTTTTAAGCCAGACTTTCCGTGAAAGAGCTTTTGAAATGGCCAAATCTATATTATAGCACTCGAACAAATTATAATCTTTACAGAAATACTCTATTTTAGGTTTCATTCCGGGCAGAACAGTTGCTATATGTTCCAATATTTTCTCATACTCTGAACGATCATCCAATATTAAGCGATTGAGTCCTGAATCGAAATAATCCCTCACAAGCTTATAAATAACACCCGGCTCGGAATATATGCATCTTGGCACATTCCCTTTTTCCTCTCCGGCAGAAATGTTTTTCCATAATCCCACCAGATATTTTATTTCTGAATCCAGTTCAGATGGGTCCAAACCCTCTGCTGCGGTTCTCACAATTATACCCATACCCTCGGGACAGAGGCCTATGGCAAGCTGCTCTAGTCTTTCTCTTTCATTGGGGCACTTAATTTTTTTTGAAACTCCTATACCTTGCATAACCGGAGTTAAAACCACTGTTCTTCCCGGTAAAGTTATTTTTGTGGTCACCCGGGCACCCTTGTTGTCAATCTCTTCTTTAATAACCTGTACTGTAATTTCCTGACCCTGGGATATAAGATCCTCTATTTTCCCTGGTTGAGATGAATTTTTAACACTTTCGTTTATTATATCATCCGCATATAAAAACGCGTTTTTGCCGATGCCAATGTCAACGAAAGCAGCCTGCATACCGGGCAGAACCCTCTCCACCTTGCCGCGGTAAATGTTACCTGCCAGCTTTTCACGGTTGGCAGTCTCTATATATATCTCCACAGGCTCGCCATCTTCAACTACAGCTATCCTTGTTTCGTCAAAACGCGTTTCAACCAGTATATCCCTGACCATAATCCTCACCGTTTTTACAGGATCTTTTCATCCAGGGGAGATATCCAGGCGTTTTTATTCGCTCCGGGCAAATTCACGCCTTTTTGCCCCCGAAATTCCACGTATAACATTAATCTATGCATATATTCAAGCTTAAGCTCCGACCCGATAACATGAGACACACCGCTCAAAAACAACTCGGGTCTTACATTGTTGGTCTGTCCTGCCCCAAGCAGCACTTCAACCTCTCCGGTATTACCATTAATATTCCCCGACAGCTCATATATGAGCGGTCTGATATTTATTTCCTTTTCTCCGCTTTTTGTTTTTTTAATTACGTTTATTGTGTCCTCACCCGATACAATCTCGACAAACCTGTCAATGGCAGGATTCTCCCGGGTTTCGATATTAAAACCTATTTTGTACCGCGCTGCACCAATAATTGACATCAGGTTGGATTTTTTTATTCTTTTTTTCGCTTCAAGCAATTGAAGCCCGGGAGGCAGCGAACCGTTCAATTTTTGCATGAATTCATCCGTATAATATTCTTTTTCCAGTTCAACATCAGCAAACTCGCCGATGCTTGTAAGACCTAAAGGCATGGGCTGGGCAAAAACGATCTGGGGCCTCGGGTTAAATCCCTGTGAATGGGAAACCGGTAAACCCGAACGTTTGAAAGCCCTCTCAAATAACCTTAAAATATCAAGGTGCCCTATGAATTTTAATTCTTCTTCCCGTTTAAAACGGAACCTGATATGCATTATATATCACCTTACGTTTTTTGAATGCTTATTCTTCATGTTATTGCTTTCCTGGCTTAAGGAAGTATTTCAGTGGGTCAGGGCTGTCCATCCCGGGAAAGCGTCCCGTCGGATATGCTTTTTTATCGTTTTCTTTCAGTGCATATAAACAATAGTACTATAATTTTTCAACGCAAAGCCCGGTATCAAAAGCACCTGCCCCGCATCCGGAACATTTAAGCCTGCAGTTTGGTGTTGTTTCCTCATTATATGCCTTTTCGCACTCTCTTTGCAAAAACTTCTTTGAAATACCCATATCTATATGTTCCCAGGGAAGAACCTCGTCAAACTGGCGATGCCTGCTTGCATAAAACTTTGGATCTATATCCTCCTCATGGAATGCCTCAATCCACTTATCATATTTAAAATGTTCATCCCATCCGTCGAAGCGGCATCCCTTTTCCCAGGCTTTTTTAATCACTTTGCTTAGTTTTCTGTCACCCCTTGCCAAAACAGCTTCTATAACACTGGTTTTTGCATCGTGCCAGTGGAAAGTTACCGATTTGGACCTTTGTCTTATTTTTTCCTTTAAAAAGCGCTGTTTTTCAATGAATGTTTCAAGAGTATCCTGACCCACCCATTGAAAAGGAGTAAAGGGCTTAGGTACAAAGCAGGACGCACTTACGCTTACTTTCAAGCCTTTTGCCCTTTTTTCCTTTGGTACCATTTTATAAGCTCTGACAACTTTCCCGGCAAGATCTGAAATTGCTTCGATATCGTCCAACGTCTCAGTGGGCAGCCCTATCATAAAATACAGCTTGACATTGCTCCAGCTTCCCTCAAAGGCAAGGCTTACGGAACTTATGACATCTTCTTCGGTTATTCCCTTGTTAATAACATTTCTGAGCCTTTGAGTACCTGCTTCAGGTGCAAAGGTCAGACCACTTTTTCTGACCTTTTGGGCTTTTTCCATCAGGTCAAGGGAGAAATTATCTATTCGAAGAGACGGCAGTGACAAATTCACCTTGTTCTCCTCGGTAAGCTTAATAAGCTCATCTGTGAAACTTTGAAGACATGAATAATCGCTGGTGCTTAAGGAAACCAGTGAAATCTCCTCATATCCGGTCTTTGAGATAGCTCCCCTGGCCTGTTTCAGCAACACCTCCGGAGATTTTTCCCGGACAGGACGATATATAAAACCTGCCTGGCAGAATCTGCAGCCGCGGATACAACCCCTGAACATTTCCAGCATAACCCTGTCATGCACAATTCCAATAAGGGGAACTATTATATCTTCCGGGAAATCAACCGCATCCATGTCTTTTATTATGCGTTTTGTTACCTTTCCGGGTACTTCCTCTTTATTAGGGGAAACTTCTCTGATTGTTCCATCATGGTTATATGAAACACTATACAGGGATGGTACGTAAACACCAGGAACTTTTGAAAGGTTCAACAACAACTCATGTTTACTGCCGCCTGCGGCTTTCCAGGCCTTGTACTGATCCATTATTTCAAGAATAACCTCTTCCCCTTCACCTATGACAAATAAATCAAAAAAATCCGCAATTGGTTCCGGATTGCATACACAAGGCCCTCCTCCTATTACAAGAGGATAGCTTTCATCCCTGTCCTTTGAAAATAACGGTATTTTTGCAAGATCAAGCATATTTAGTACATTGGTATAACTCATTTCATATTGAAGAGTAAACCCCAAAAAATCAAAATCCATAAGGGGAGCCTTTGTTTCAAGCGCAAACAAAGGAATATCCCTTTCGCGCATTATTCTCTCAAGATCAACCCAGGGTGCAAAAACTCTCTCGCAATATATATCATCCCGTTTATTTAAAACATGGTACAGTATTTTCATGCCAAGATGGGACATGCCAACCTCGTATACATCCGGAAAACAAAAAGTAAAACGAATGTCCACATCCCCGGGATCCTTTACAACCATGTTCCATTCGCCTCCGGTGTATCTGGCGGGCTTTTCCACACTGAATAATATTTCATCACTTAGGTTTACTTTCATTACAATCAACACCCGTTTGAAAATTTGAGCTTATTTTATGATATCCGAATCACAGAAAAATAGCAACGCCACAGCAGGAAAATACTTCAGAACCAATGCTGTTCGGTTACTGTTCACACCCTGACCTGATTCAGGTTCTGCCGAAGCTGCCCCGGATATTGAGCAATGACGGTTACTGTTTACAGGCTCTGTATAAAGATATTGTGCAATAGCGGAAACTTCAGCGGAATGAAGCTTATAGATGTATAAGGAGAAGCAAGGAATAGCAAGCCGACTGTTTGTGCAAAAATGCAACATACATTATTATTTCCATATGCATTTGTGCGAGTTTCGGCTTGCAGAGCTTTAACTTACCAGCTCTTGCGAATGAGGCTCTTGTTTCCGCTATTGCAAAATATCTTACCTGTTAAATAACTGAATTGGAGTGTGAACAGTAACGCCCTTCAAGGCGGTTCATCGGCAGCTACACTCCTTATGGACTTTCACCACAGATTGACAGCATACCAGTCATACCCAAAAAGCCCAAAGGAGACAAATCCTATTGGGCTTTTTGTTGTTGAAACCATTCATGATATAAAGAGCTATCATAGTTCATGATTTTTCATCAGCTTTATCGGATTTTAAACCATATTCCATCTGAGCGTGAGGTGGAATATGGGCTTTAAGCACTTTTCCGGCTCTTAAAACCCTCATCAAAACAAGCCATGTTAAAATCCCAACTTTAACTGAGCGGGTTACTGGTTTACTTGTTTTCAGCTTCAAATTCCTTCATAAAAGCAACCAGTGCTTTAACACCCTCAACAGGCATGGCATTATATATGCTTGCTCTCATACCGCCGACACTTCGGTGCCCTTTAAGGTTAACAAGCCCTTTTTCCGCAGCTTCCTTGACAAACTTTGCATCCAGCTCCTTGTCGCCGGTAACAAAGGGAACATTCATCAATGACCGGTCTTTTTTCTCAACAGTTCCCTTGAATAATTCTGAATTGTCAAGGAAATCATATAAAATTGCTGCTTTCTCTTCATTGATTTTCTGTATCCTGGAAATTCCGCCATGTTTTTTAAGCCACTCAAACACAAGACCGCACATATATATGCTGAAACAGGGCGGTGTATTATACATGGAGCCGTTCTCAGCATGAATTTTATATTGAAGCATTGTGGGAACTTCGGGATTTGTGTCAGTGATCAGGTCATCACGGATAATAACGATAACCACACCTGCAGGTCCCATATTCTTCTGAGCTCCGGCAAATATCAATCCAAATTTTGAAACATCAATTACTTCTGATAAAATGTTTGATGACATGTCAGCAACAAGGGGGACATTACCTGTGTCCGGAAGTTTAGTGAATCGTGTCCCGTAAATTGTATTATTGGTTGTGATGTAGAAATAATCCGCATTCCGGCTGAAAGTTTTCGGATCAAGTTCAGGAATACAGGTGAAATTTGATTCTTCAGACGAAGCAATAACGTTAACTTTCCCGTACTTCCTCGCTTCACTGATGGCCTTTTTTGACCAGACCCCGGTATTAACATAATCCGCTTTACCTTTTTTCATGAGATTCAGCGGTACCATTGAAAATTGCATATGTGCCCCGCCCTGCAGAAAAAGCACTTTATAGTTTGACGGGATATTCATAAGTTCTCTTAAATCAGCTTCAGCCTTTTTGATTATTTCTTCAAACCATTTCGAGCGGTGACTCATTTCCATAACAGACATTCCGCTGCCGTGCCAGTCAAGCATTTCATCTCTTGCAATCTTCAAAACTTCTTCGGGAAGCATTGAAGGTCCTGCAGAAAAATTATAAACTCTGTTCATTTTTGTTCACTCCCAATCCTCTCTATATAGATTACCTCCAACATTGTTTTCTGAAAGTTGGGGCTAAAATAAAATTCATCATATTTCCCAAGCTTATTTTTACCCAAAGGAGCAGTGTATTCTTTTTCCGTCAGTAAAATAAATATATTGTACATTTACTACTATTCAGGCCATTGTAAGTATCTTGCAACAGCGGAAACAAGAACTTTATTTTCAATAATAGTTAAAATGGAATCTCTGAACAGTGACTCATTTATTTCCTGTTTAATTCGTAATAAATTTGTTAATATTTTATCACTCTCATATTTCAAAGTCTACATATTTTTCGATCAAATCGCCGCAAAATCGTGATACTGTTCACACCCTGACCTGATTCAGCTACTGGCAAAGCCGCCCCGGATATTGAGCAATGGCGGTTAATATTCACAGGTTCTGTCAAAAGATATTGTGCAATAAACGGAAACTTTAGCAAAATGAAGCTCAAAGATGTATAAAGCGAAAGCAGTATGTCTTTACTGTTACTTACATTGCCACGCATGAAGGTCTTTATGGTATATAATTTAAAAGGAGTAAAGAAACATTAATGCAATCGCAAACGTGGAACTTTCTGGACTGATTTTCGTCTGAATCAATGCAGCCTTATTACAGGATGGTATACTTTATAATGATAGGTTGTGAAAAGCAATATATACTGGAAAAACACATTATAACGAAGCGCAGTGTTATAATATGTCGTTTTGCATGGAGGTAATTATTATGAAGAGAACAATTGCGATTCTTTTGTCGGTTGCTCTCATAGCAGCAGTGTTATGGGTTGTGAATCCTTTCACTCCGGCTTATGCCGATGAATACAGGGAAGGGTTCGCTTTAGTCCCGACACAATATGATTCTACCGGAATACACACGGACACGGAATTTATCCTGAAAACGGAAAAATCTTATACCATTGGCCAGATAGAAAACATGCTTAGCATACCTGGTGACAATGGAATTAAGATTAAAATCAATAATAGGAATGAGTTTTTAGTTTCACTGGAAAAAGAGTTGGAGCCAGACAGCCTTTACACCTTTGTGATTATAACGCCGGAGGGAAAAAACGTTTCCTGGACCTTTCAGACAAGGCGCAACTTTTCTGTTTTAGGGGTTCTGCCGGCTCACCAGTCAAATTATGTTCCGGTAAACAGCGGAATAGAGATTTATTTCAGCCACACCACCTTTGGCGATATTGATGAGTTTTTTGACATTTCTCCCAGGGTGGAAGGCCGTTTTGAAAGAGATGGCTATATGGCGGTATTTATTCCTGAAAAGCTGGAGCCGGGCACCATCTACACAGTTACCATAAAGAAAGGTCTGCCTCTTGAGGGAACCGGTCAAAAACTTTCAGCTGATTATGTATTTGCTTTTGAAACCGAGCCTGAAAAGGACGGCGGTTATATCCAAAAAAGCAGTCTTTATTTTAACAGTTTGCATATGGAGTTTGCCACAGACAGCGCTCCGGTTATTCCCGTTGGCGTTTATGCACCCAGGGATATAAACGAGGTTGTTGTAAAAACAAGTATATATAAATTTAAGGATATGGACAGCTTTATAGAAGCAGTCAGTCAAAAATGCGAACAGCCTTACTGGGCTTACAGCAGCCAGCAGCAAAACCTTGTTTCAAAAGAGGGCCTGACAAAAGTCATGTCTTTCGATCAAACCTTTGATCTCTCCCAGTGGAGGGACAGATACCTATCGGTTCCGGAAGCCCTGCCGCGCGGCTTATACCTGGTTGAAAGCACATTGGATGACATCACCGCTCAAACCTTTGTTCAATCAACAGATCTGTCTGCATATTATACCTTAAGCGACACAAAATCCCTTATATGGCTGAACAGTCTCAGGGACGGGAAACCTGTTGCTTCTGCGCAGATCATCGTTGATAATGAAACAATAACAACCGGCGAAGACGGTGTTGCATTATTTGACATTGTGGAAGATGAAACATATGACCCGGTAAAAAACGAGCTTGAATATTTCCTGGCTAAGAGCGGAAAGGATGAGCTCCTGTTAATAAAAAACCAATACAGAATATACAATGATGGTCAATATGTCATGGAAGATTACTGGAAGTATTTCCAGACCGACAGAAGTCTTTACAAGCCTGATGATTGGGTTCAATTCTGGGGTTTTGTGAAAAACAGGGCTGATGGTAATTCTCCTGAGAAGTTAACAGTTGAAATAGCTGAAGGCGGTTACTGGGGATTCTATCCCGCAAAAATCCTTAGTTATTTCTTACCATCAATTCAAAAGCCGTTGGTTACAATAAACGTACCGGCGGAAAGAGGCTTCTTTGAAGGAGAATTTAAACTTCCGAACCTTTCACCCGGAAGTTATCAGATAACAATCAAATCAGGTGAGGATATAATTAACAACCATTTTATCCGTGTGGAAAATTATGTTAAGCCTGCCTATAAAATGACTGTAGAAAAAGATAAAAACGCAGTATTCCTTGGTGAAACAGTGAACTTCACAATAACACCATCATTCTTTGAAGGTACCCCGCTGCCATCCCTTGATGTATCATACAACATCAACGTGCACCACTATGACAGAATATCAGATACGATAAAAACATCCGCTGACGGCAGGCTTGTTGTTCCTTTCACAGCAAAAACAGATGACAATGAGGTTCAGGGCGAAAGAGGTGTATGGCTTAATGCAGCCGCTTCGCTGCCTGAAAGCGGGATGATTAACGGGAGCAGTTATATTCGGGTGTTTATAAATGATATATACGCTGCTTTCAGCACCCAGTCCGACGAAAAAGGAAAAATTACTCTTAACGCCGAATTAAACTTTATCGATCTGGAACCTCTCAACAATCCTGATCCGGACTCTGAACAAGATTACCCCAATTTCCTGGGTGAACCGGTGGCTGATAAATTACTTGAAGGTTCATTAATTTACCACACCTATGAAAAAATTGAAGATGGCGAAGAATATGACTTTATCAACAAGGTTGTTGTTAAACGATACCGCTATGAGGAACGGAAAGAGAAAATAGGAAGCTTCTCATTAAGAACATCAAAGGACGGTAAAGCAAGTGAAACATTCACTCTCGAGCACCCACGAGGCGGGTATTACACCGCTGAGCTAACCTGGCAGGACAGCAATGGAAGAAAGATGAGCCAAAGTGTTTATTTGTCAAACTGCCTGTATGTGGAATATTCGGGAGTTCATGGTGATTGGTTCCACCTGGAGCTTGACAAGGAGAAATACCGCCTTGATGAGGAAGTTGTTGTTTCCCTTATGAACAATGAAAAGATCATTAACCCTGAATCCGTGTTGTATATCGAAGCACAAAAGGGGATAAAAAGGCACAGTGTGACAAACAGTGGTGAATACAGGACTGTTTTGACAAAAGAATATATTCCGAACTTTCATATCAGAGCAGTATATTTTAACGGGAAAACTTATGTTAGCGCAGGTACAAAAAATATCCCTTATGATACGGATGAGGTTAAAATAATTCTGGAAGCGGTGACTGATAAAAAAGCTTACAGGCCCGGGGATACGGTAACAATAAAAATTACGGCAAAAGATGAAAATGACAACCCGGTACAGGCAAAAGTAAACCTTGCGCTGATTGACGAAGCGATGCTTGAAATATCAGATTACAATGTAAATGTTCTGGATAACCTGTATCAATGGATAAGCAGTGGTTTCGGAATTTCATACTCAACGCACGCCCATGGTTCCGGTTCTTTCTGGGATGTATATGGCGGAATTGGCGGAATGGGGGCTGTAAAAGAGGATTCTGCCGTTATGGATGGCGGTGTCAGGGCCGCAAGCGCAACCCCGGCTCCAAATATCGCGCAAATGGCAGATGTCAGCGTAAGAAGTGAATTTAAGGATACAGCGCTCTTCCGCATGACAACCCTCGGGGAAGACGGCACGGGAACAGTGACATTCAGGCTTCCTGACAATGTAACTTCATGGCAGGTTAACCTTGCAGCCATATCCTGCGATTTGCAGGCCGGCACAGGTCAAACCTCTTTGAAAGTAACACTGCCTTTCTTCATAAACGACAGCCTTAACACCACCTACCTCAGCGGCGACTTCCCATATATAGGCGTAAGCAGCTACGGCAACGATCTGAAGGAAAGCGAAACCATTACCTGGCAGGTTACATGCCCCCAGATTCCTGAATTTGTTGAATCTGCCGCCAGCAAAGCTTTCGAACGTATTTATCTCCCGCTCTGGAAGCTTGATCCAGGTGTTTATGATATCGAAATAAGGGCTATAAGTGAAAACGGCCTGTCCGATGGCCTGAAAAGAACTATATATGTGTCCGACACCTATCATGAAATTGAGGAAGCTGTGATTTCCCCGTTAAAGGCAAATTTGAAGCTTAAAGGCGGAGATAAAGGGCTTACCACACTTATTTTCACCGATACCGGCCGGGGCAGGCTTATACCCACTCTTTACAGCCTGATGTACAGCGGAGGCAGCCGGCTCGATCAAAAATACATTTCGTACAGGGTAAAACAACTGCTGGATGAAATTGTACCGGACAGAGAATACTATTATGAAATTTCTGAGGTAGACCTCACGCAGTATCAAAAGCCTGACGGAGGATTCGGGATACTCCCCTACTCGGAAAGCGATGCGGAGTTGTCCGCGCTTATGACTTCCCTTTTAAAGGATGAGGTTGGCACACAAATGCTGAAACAGTACTTTTATTCCCTGGTTTTCACAGAACCCGGGAGGATCAATGCACCTGCTTTATATGGCCTGGCGGTTTTAGGAGAGCCGGTATTGCTTGATTTAAACAAGGCAAAGGATGTTTCAAACCTGACGCTTAAGGACTATATATATATTGCCCTTGCATACGAAGCTCTCGGTGAAAAACCTGTTGCCGCCGGATTATATAATGACAGGGTATCGCCCTTGCTGGAATCCCTTGATCCATATATGAGGGTTAAAGTATCCGAAAACAAGGACGAGATACTGAAGCATACTGCTCTGGCCGCAGTTTTGGCTTCAAAGCTTGAGCTTCCTGAAAAGTATGAATTATTCAATTACATCAGGGATAATTATTCCGGAAAGATTTTGATTAACATTGAAAAACTTCTGTTTGTCATGGAGGAATACAATAAGCTTACTGCAGGAGACGCGGAATTTACCTATGAATACGACGGCAATACCTACAATGAAACCCTTAAAGGCAGCGGATGCATTGTCGTAAAGATTCCGTCAGTCAGGATATCTGAATTGAAGATTACAGAAGTTTCAGGCGAAGCTGCGGTTGTATCTGTGTTCACAGCGCCTTTAACATCCCAGGTACAGCCTGATGACAATCTCAGAATAAAAAGGACCTATTATAACTATGTAACAGGTGAGGAAACCACCGAGTTTAAACACAATGATCTGGTTAAGGTTGTACTGGATTGGGATATCAGTGACATTGCAATGGATCATTACTATGAAATCACAGATTTCGCTCCGTCAGGATTAAAACCCATTGAAAGGCCATACCAGGCAGGCATAAGGGATAGAGCCGGAATCATATGGTGGTTCAGTAATGTAGATGGACAGAAAGTAACCTTTAATGTGTACCGCGATTCCGAAAATAAAGAACCCATGGTTTATTACGCAAGGGTGGTCAGCCCAGGAATCTTTAAAGCTGACGGTACCATAATCCAGGGCACTACGGTTAAGGACAGCATGAAAATTGCCAATGATACAACAATAGCAATAACAAAATAGCAGACCCGATTGTTAACAGGAGAGCGGCTCAGCTTCAATGCCGCGCCATAACATATACTGGCCAACCCTATATAAGAACGCACCCAAAGTGCGTTCTTGCTATTTCCCGCAACCGCTGAACATTAACGTTACTGTTCACACCCTGATTCAGTTACCTGTTCAGGCCAGATATTGCGCAATAGCGCAAACAGGAGCTTTATTCGCAAGAGCTGGTAAGTTAAAGCTCAGACAAGCCAAAACTTGCAAAAATGCATATGGAAATAATAATATCACACAATATCCTTTGACAGAACATGTTAACAATAACACAGTAAACAAAAAATACGGCAATTGAGTACTGAACCGGCTGGTTACATCGCATTATAGATGGTATAATATATAATGG
>JAAYGP010000368.1 GCA_012727625.1 Clostridiaceae bacterium | reverse complement strand
TTACCAGCTTTAATATGCCTTGGTATTTTTATTATAGTTGTGGCATTAACCGGCTTTGTATCTCTTGGTTCGCTTATTGCTGCCATAAGCTGGCCTGTTATATCGCTGTTTTTTGATTTGCCTGTTTTGATGCTTGTTATAGCCTTAGTAATGGTTGTATTAATCATTTTCAGGCATAAAGACAATATAATCAGATTATTTAACGGAACAGAGAAAAAGATTAGCATAAAAAAGAATTAGTGGAGTCAGGAGTTAAAATGATAAAAATTTCAATAATCGGAGCGGGTAGTTGGGGAACAGCCCTTTCTATTTTATTAAGCAATAACGGTCATAATGTATCGGTGTGGTCAATTATCGCGGAAGAAGTTGATATGCTGAAAAGTTGCAGAGAGCATAAACAAAAGCTTCCCGGAGCAATTGTGCCGGCTGATGTTGATTTTACAACTGATCTTAAAACATGTCTTGATGGTTCTCAAATGGTGGTTTTTGCACCTCCTTCAGACAAAATCCGTGAAGCGTCAGCCATGGTTTCGCCTTATATTGGCAAGGAAGTTGTTATTGTTATCTGCTCAAAAGGTATTGAAGAGAGTACGGGTCTCAGACTCTCACAAGTTGTGGAACAGGAATTGGGGACATCAAGGATTGTTGCCCTGTTAGGTCCAAGTCATGCTGAAGAAGTGGCGTCAGGTCTTCCCACAACGGTTGTTTCATCATCAAGGCATCGCAGGGATGCGGAATTTGTGCAGGATGTGTTTATGTCTTCCTGTTTCAGGGTTTACACCAATTCAGATATTATAGGTGTGGAGCTGGGTGCCGCCCTGAAAAATGTTATTGCTTTATGTTGCGGGATTCTTGATGGTCTGGGATATGGAGATAACTGTAAAGCTGCTTTAATGACGCGGGGGCTCACCGAGATCGCACGACTCGGGAAAGCAATGGGAGCATCACCTGAAACATTTTCCGGATTAACCGGTATGGGAGATCTGATTGTTACTTGCACAAGCAAACACAGCCGGAACTGGAAAGCCGGTTTTCTTATAGGAAAGGGTATGCCTTTGGAAAAAGCTCTGGATGAAGTTAAAATGGTCGTGGAAGGGGTTATGGCAGCCAGGGCGGCGCATAATCTTTCTATAAAGCATGGCATCAGCATGCCGATAGTGGAACAGGCCTGTCAAATATTGTTCAATGGAAAATCCCCGTCGGAAGCAGTTGATTTGCTGATGAAAAGAAGCAAAAAAAATGAGATTGAAGATGCTGGTTGGTAAATTCAGTTAATGATTATTCCGATTTATAATATTGATGATGTTTTGGGGGAATATCATGAAAGTAGATTACATTAATCCTGTGCTGATCGCATCAAGTAAAATATTAAAGGTCATTTTACAGGAGGATATAAAATTGGGAAGGCTGTCCCTGTGTGACAACCATGAACTTATAAACAGTCTTGCTGTTATAATGTGGATGAGTGGTGATTTTGAAGGGCGCTTTTTGTTTGCCATAAAGCGCAATGTCGCAAAATATATTTCCGGTATTATGCTGGGTGAGGAAGTAAAGGAACTGAATAATATGGCGAAAAGCGCAATAGCTGAAATGTCAAGTATGATACTTGGCAGAACAGGTATTATTTTTTCTGAAAGAGGAATTGATGTAAAGATAAGTTATCCGACTTTGGTTGAAGGCGACAGTATATATATTTCCTCAATGAACCAAAAAAAACGTTCAATTATCAATATTCCCCTTATTATGAGCCAGGGACGGGTAATTGATATGAAAATCGAAAGCGGGGAGTTTATCAGGGATTAAAAAGAGGACTTAACTTATAAGTCCTCTTTTTCTTCGATGATTTTGTCTACAGGTTTGCTGTGTTTAAAATTAAGATGTTTATTTTTTTCACCTTTTTCACTTGGAACGGATTCTATCATTCTACAATTTCCTTCAAACACCGCACCCTCGTCGGTAACAAAGCTATGTACCTCCATATCGCCTTTTAAGCGTGCAGTGGACTCCAGATGAAGATTATTGTTCACATGAACATTTCCTGTCACCGTACCTGCAATTACCAGGTTTTCAGCCCATATATCGCCTACGACAACCGCATTTACAAGTATAATAACATCGCCTGCGGCCTTAATGTCTCCCTCAACACGTCCTATTACCTTTATTGAGCTGTCGGATTCTGTATTTCCTCTAATGATGGTGTGTTCCCCTATAATAGTATCCATGGCTGAAGGGGTTCGTTTCTTCCTCATCTTTTAACCTCCTTGATATTACCTGACTAAGGTATGTTATGGTTTTGTTCCAATAAATATTGTCGGATTTATCGGATTATTATTTAACAGTATTTCAAAATGCAGGTGGGGACCTGTGGCAGTTCCGGTTTGCCCAACCTTTGCTATTTCCTGACCAACTTTAACAGTTTGCCATTTTTTAACAAGAATTTTTGAACAATGGGCGTATCTCGTTACAAGGCCATTTCCATGGCTGATATCAACACAATTGCCGTACCCGCCGTTTTTCCCCGCAAATATAACCGTGCCCGATGCTGTCGCATATATTGGATTACCGGATTTACCCCCGATATCAACTCCCGTGTGATCATGGTACCAGCGGTATACAGGATGCAGCCTTCTGCCAAACCCTGATTCTATTATGCCTTCCGTAGGCCATAAGGTTGGCAGATGATCCAGGTAATTTTCAAGCTCTTCCCTTGTTTTTGAAAGCTCCGCAAACAGTTCATCTTCCTTGTTGTTTGCGTCATTTAAATAATTCAGCACAGCTTTGAGTTCTGCAATTTTACCAACGAAAGATATGGACGGATCGGTTAAAGCTGAAGATCTGCTTATGCTAAGTGTTTTCATTTCCTTTTCTATATAATTACGGGTAATATCCTGAACCTGCAATGAAAATTCGTAGAGTTTTTCTTTGGATATGTTGTCAAGATCCCTTACTTCTTCAATAGTTGTAATGTTTTGCATGACATAATCCTGCTGTTCAATGAAGAAGTCATGCAACAGGGCCTGTTCCTCGCGGATTTTACGGTTTTCCTTTATTACCAGCGCAAGGCAACCTGAAAGTATAAGCAAAACCAACATAAAAAAAGCAATAAGCGAGAAAAATTTAGTGCCGAGATTTGAGATTTTCCAGGTTTTTATATTGTTCGAATCATGAGGAACCAACATTACAGACACATATTTTTTGGGCTTGGGTGCTTTCCCCCTTAATTTTTTCATTTTTTCCACCTTTTGTTCCAATTAATATTTTCTATCTGTGGCTGAATATACAAAGTAGTATTAGCAATCCGGCAAAATATATGTTACAAAAACATTAAATATTGTTTTCTATTATAATACAATTTGGTTGCAAAATGAAGAGTTAAATAAAAAATAAAATATTTTGTGGAATTTAAGAAAAAGCTTGTAGTACATACAGAAAATTTAGTTACTGTTCAAAGGTGCTGTTTTGTATATATTGTGCGATAAAACTTTATATTCATAAGTAATATAACAATTCTGCAATGTACTGTAATATGTTGCTGTTAACAGGTTCTGTTGAAAGATATTGTGCATTGGCGGAAACACAAGAGCTTCATTTGCAAGAGCTGTATAGTAAGGCTATAATATTGGTATAACGAAAATGAACGGATGATGCTATGAAAAAGAATGATGTTTTTGAGCTTGAAATAACAGGAACTACCTGATGTCGGAAGATATAAATACCACCAGGAATAATGTCATATTAAGCGACAAGACAAAGGTTGTTTTCGGAAGCAATACCCTGACAGAGTACTCTTTCTCGTAACGAACTTCTGCTCCATG
>JAAYGP010000367.1 GCA_012727625.1 Clostridiaceae bacterium | reverse complement strand
TTCCCTTATTTTTTTGTTTTGCCTACGAAAATTTTACTCTAAGTAAAAACTTAAGAACCAGTGGGTTTTGTCGGAAAAACCGGTTTCATATAGAAACTTTTTCTTTGTATTTTAAAGCAGATAAATGCTGATAATAATTCTGAAAACCTCCGGGAAAATGACTTTTTTCAGGAGGGATTACACTGGCTACAAGGAGGTTTCAGAATGAAAGTCAATAAAATGAACCAACCCAACCCCGGAGTAAAATGTGTTGTGGACAGTTGCTATTACTATATGTCCGGGGATAAGTGTTCTGCAGAGAAAATTGAAGTGCAGCCAAAAAACGCATCATCCACTGAAGAAACAGATTGCGCTACTTTCATATCGCAAACCAATGTCACTTAGGATTGTCCACCGGATGGCAGGCCAAAAGCCTGCTTTTTTCTTAATTATAATTCAGCAGTATTAATTGCATAATATACCGGGTTGTATAATATCCCGGGCGTCTTTGGCGGTATCTGAACCAGGTTGTGTGTAAACCGTAATGCGTAATGGGTTACTGTTCCGCTAAAGTTTCCTGTTATTGCATAACATCTCTTAAAAGAAACTGTGAACAATAACCGTAATGGATTTGTAATTTTAGTTAATGGGATGTTTGTGTTGAAACGATTGTATTCATATGGTATGATCTAGCTTAAGGAATATCCATATCTTGTCGAAAAAAGGAGAATTCCAAATGAGCGAAATATTAAAAGTAAATGCGTGTGTTTATTCGCGCAAAGGGTACGAAAGAGAATCCAACAAAGATGATTTTTATTTAAACGGTAAATTCTTGTCGGAGCATCATTTGGATAACATGCAGGCATCAATGGAAAACAGGGGAAGCGAGTTTTTGTTTGCCGTAGCAGATCACATGGAATATTCGGATGATGAAAAAAGAGCCAGATTTTCAATACTCCGCGAAATGGGAAGATTTCATGAAAAGATATCTGTTCACGATGGGGATCTTTCTTATAAAACCAAAGAGTTAAATTCCAGGGTTACTGAAACAGCCAAATATCTTGAAAGCTTTCTTGATATGAATAATGTACCCGAAACGGAACCTGAAAGGAAAATGGGTTTTTCCGGTCTCTTGCTGACCGACGGCAATGCGGTTGGGGCTACATACGGAACAGGTCATATTTATTTTTGCAGAAGCGGTATTTTTAAGCACATGACCGTGGATCGAGCGCAACCTAAAAGGCTTGCCGAGCTGGGGATTATCTCAGATGAAGAGGCGGAAAGCTTCCAGGAAAAATATAATATATCTGATGACGACAGCGCAAACCAGGTAACCATGTCTGAGCCAATAGAGCTCATGGAGGGCGACAAATTTCTGCTTATAAGCGACGGAATCTATAATGTTCTGGACGAGGAATATATTGAAGATATAATGTCAATGCGCAGTGACAGCACATATATTGCATACAGGATTCTGAGCGAAGCTGTTAAAAGGGGTTCTACAGATGACATGACCGCAATGGTCATCAGCGTTGACAGGATAAGATCAACTTCCGGCAGCGCTAAGAAACCTGCGGCCAGACCAAAGGCCACCGCGCTGAAAAGCACACCTCCACCAACTTTTAAATACCAGAAAAGCAGAAATTACAAAAAATACGAAAATATAATTTATTATGTTGCTGTCTTTTTAACAACAATACTGCTGCTGTTGATACTATATTTTGTAATTATGAATATATTCAATAATCTGAACGATCCGGAGGACGAAATAACACCAACACCTGTTGTTTCAATTACCAATACGCCATCGCCCACGCCGGAGGCTACCGATGAAGTCACGCCTACTCCGGAAATAACACCGGAACCCACTAAAGCTGCCGTTGAGATAAGGGAGCACAGGGTGAGACCGGGAGATACTCTTTCAAAAATCGCACGGCAATATTATGGCGATGATTATGCATATGTTGAGAAACTTGGTAAATATAATGAAATTCCTGAACCATATGATACCATAGTCATTGATCAGATTATCAAAATACCGCCTATTGAAGTGCTTATGAAAGTAAGGTAGAATTTTGCTATTATGAATATGAATTTACTTAATTAGCGTATACACCTGGCAGGAACGATTCGGGGAGTCAGCTCTGAACCGTTCCTGTATATTTTATGGGTGTTAATCTGTTAATCTGTACCAGTAGTTTGCTTTCCCAAAAAAATATCCATAAGGGTATGTCCTTTATTTATATAAAATCCTGTGGAAGATGCATCCCTTTCTGAATAGGTTAAACCCGGACCGGGGCAATGCTTTTTATTGCTGTATATGACAAAAGGTACATCGTCCCGGGAATGTGTTCTGGTTGATATGGGAGTTGGGTGATCCGGCAATAAAAGCAAGGAATATTCCCACTTTTCAAGCCCTTTTAAAAGAGGCGCCAGGGTTTCAGAATCTATTTTCTCTATGGATTTGATTTTTTCGTATGTAAGTCCCTGATGTCCGCATTCGTCGGGAGCTTCTATATGAATGTAAACGAAATCGCTGCCTTTTTCCAGTTCATTAAGGGCAGCTAAGGCTTTTCCCCTGAAGTTTGTATTGATGTTCCCTGTCGCGCCTGCAACATGAACAGTTTTAAGACCGGCAAGTATTCCAATGCCATTAACCAAATCCACGGCGGATATGACGCTTCCGTTTATCCCGTATTTCTGGCTGAATGGAATAAGCTTTGGTTTGCTTCCCTCCCCCCATAACCAAATCGATGTTGCGGGGTTTTGTCCGTTCTTAATTCGCCTGAGGTTGACAGGGTGGTTCTTTAAAATGGTTTCGCTTTTTTTCATCAATGATAAAAAAACATCACAGTTATCGCCTGAGGGAAGAAACTCCCTGATTTTTCTTCCGCTAATATCGTGGGGAGGAGTAA
>JAAYGP010000366.1 GCA_012727625.1 Clostridiaceae bacterium | reverse complement strand
GGCAAGTATTACTGTACTTGGCCATTGCGGCATTCTAATTCATCGAAGCCAAAATAACCGGCAACATCTGTCCTTTTCAGTATTTCCCCGATTGCATAAATATAAAAAGCAGGGCTTTGGAACAATAACCCATGAAACCGGTGATTCATAACAAAAACTGTATATAGAAATACACAGCGGGTGCCACAAAAAGCAGGCTGTCTATTCTGTCAAGCAAACCTCCGTGTCCCGGTATTATATGCCCGAAGTCCTTAATTCCCACATTTCTCTTTATTGCTGATGCAGACCAGTCCCCAAGCTGGGATATGGTACCGCAAATAATTCCAAGTGCGATAAAATGGTATACTGCAATATTTAATTCCTCATATCCATTTATATATAGTACCCCATATAATGTTGTGAAAACAACACTTCCAACAGCACCACCAATTGTTCCTTCAACTGTTTTGTTAGGACTGATCTTCGGGATAATTTTGCTCCTGCCGAAAAATTTTCCTATAAAATATGCGCAAATATCCGTGGAAAAGGTTCCGACAAAAATAAGCCAAACAAATTCAAAGCCGTTTTCCAGAAATCTTACCTGAAATAAAAATGATAAAAGAAAAGGTATGTATACGATGCCCAGAAAAGTTACGGCAATATCATTCAGATTGAAGCTTTTTCTGTGAAAAACCATTTGAAGAAGCAAATAGACTATACTAAGATAAACAAACAGGTAAAACATGTTTTGCTGGAAAATCACCTGGGATATATTTTTAAATAACGCAATGCTGCTGTCAATCAAAAACGTTTTATAGGTTAAATAAAGAAGAAACATTATGCACGCAAAAAAACCCACAATCCTTATCGGGTTAAAATCTACTTTCCTGACACACTGATAAAATTCATACAGTGCTATGATTGATACGGCAAAAACAGTAAGCCCCATAACATATGGGGGCAAAAGCATAATAAAATAAAGCGCGGCAGCGGCAATTGCACCGCTTATAATTCTTGTTTTCATATCCAACTCCACTCTGTTATGTCAAATATTATTCCCCCGGCCAGGAAAATACCGTTATTACAAACCGCCGAAACGTCTGCTGCGTTTCTGGTAATCGGCTATTGCTTCTTTTAAATGCTTTTCTTTAATGTCCGGCCAAAGTACGTTTGAAAAATAGAATTCCGTGTAGGAACACTGCCATATAAGGAAATTGCTTATTCTCAATTCACCGCTTGTTCTTATAAGCAGGTCGGGATCAGGTATATCATATGTATACAGCCTTTTTGCAAATTCTTCTTCTGTAATTTCTTCCTGCTTAAGTATGCCCTTTGCAACATCGTCGGCAAGTTTGGAGGCTGCCTGAAGAATATCCTGACGTCCGCCATAGTTCAGTGCAATAACCATGGTCATTTTCTTTTTGTTTTCTGTTCTTTTCTCTATTTTTTGTATCTGTTCCCTGATTTCCAAAGATAAGCCTTCTCTGTTTCCTATAACGCGTACACGAATATCCTTATCGCTTGTTTCTTTTTCGGCGTTTTTTAAATAATCAAGGCAGAGCCTCATTAATTCATCGACTTCTTCTTTAGGCCTTGACCAGTTTTCGCTTGAAAAGGCAAATAGTGTTATATATTTAATACCAATATTATAAGCAGACTCAACTATCTTTCTGATTGTCCTGGCACCTTCCTGATGACCGGCATTTCTTGACAAGCCTCTTTTTTTTGCCCACCTGCCGTTTCCATCCATAATAATAGCTATATGCGCTGGCAGGTTCTCACTTTTAATGTTGCTTTTTTTAAATAAAGGCATATTTTATCTCCCTTAATCACAAATTGATTAATTCATAGCATATTATACCATGAATTCATGAAAAGCGTCATCTTTTCACCCGGTACGACCGGAAGCAGAAGTGAATCGGCGTTACTGTTCACAGGTTCTGTTAAAATATATTGTGCAACAGAAAGAAACTTCAGCGGAATGAAGCTCCTGTTTCCGTTATTGCACACTGACCCGATCACTAACTGAATCAGGGGGTGAACAGTAACAAATCGGCTTTATAGTTCATGGTGCAATGTTCCCGGGCACCCGTCCGAAATTTTGTTTTCGGTAACGGGTGAGGTTATTATATCAGAAAAAAATAAACAGGTCCATAATGGCAGAACCTGAATCAGGCCGGGGTGTAAACAGCAAGTTACTGTCCACAGGTTCTGTTAAAAGCTATTGTGCAATAAAAGGAATCTTCAGCGGAATTAAGCTCCTGTTTCCGTTATTGCACACTGACCCGTTCAGTAACTAATCAGGATGTGAACAGTAACAACATCTATAAGTTTAGCCACCGGTGCTGCGTACATGCCCGATCAGTAACTGAATCAGGGTGTGAACAGTAACAACAGCAACGTAAGCAACTGTATTCAGTTCACTGGTAAAAAAAAGCACTGTTATACCGGCATTAAAGAAAAATTTATACCCTGATAAAAGTATATGATTCATTGGCGAAAGTTATTTTATCACCGCTTTTTATTTGGACAGGTTTATTGCACACAATTTTTTCACTGTTTATGTATGTACCGTTAACAGAATTAAGATCTATAATAAAATACTGTCCGTCCTTTTCAATCAGTTCTGCATGTATTTTTCCAACGGCATTATTATGTATCACATGATCCACACTGCCTTCCAGCCTGCCAATGAGTATTGATTTTTTATCCAGCCTTATTCTGTCGGTGGGGCACGCAATATTTTGCAAATAGAGAAGAAAAGTATTGGATTTACCTAAAACAACCGTTTTGTCATAAACAGTTTTCTTTATGTTGTCCCTGCTTACAGGCGCTTCATATTTCCGACTGCTTTCAGAAAGGTCTGTTATTCTTCCCTGTTTGTCATCTGAACTTTCCTGGACACTTTGGCCTGATTTTGCATAAACACGATTTCCAATTCCTCCCGTACCTGCCGGAGTAATGCCTGGAGCAACCTTTTGGCTGGTACCCGCAACTGAATTATTTCTCAGCCCTGGAGAGAGAATTATATCCTCTTCCATTTCTTTGTTAACAAAGTGCTTAAAAGCAGGTTTCCCTTGTTTCTCATCATTCTTGCCGGTCATGCCGTTCCTTTCCTTTTCCGTAAGTCTTATAAAAAGGAAATAGTTTACTGCGGAAAAAATCATTACGATACCTGCAATTTTCCCTGTTAGATTTGTTGTTCCGAATGATTTGGATGTTGCCAGAAAAATAAAAACAATAAGAAGAACAAAATCTATAATTCCAATTATCAGGAAAGATCGATTATCCTGTATAAAACTTTTTCCACGGGTAATATTATTATTGAGTATTTCCCTGTTTTTTTCATGTCTTACCTTTCCTGTTTCTTTAAGCTTGGGTTTATCCGGTACAACAACCGGTTTGTTTATTACATTTTTTGAGGTATTGATATAACTCTTTCCCGGAATTTCGATTATATTCCGGTTTGCCATGATCTCTTCATTGATTTGCCCGTTATAATTACTTTCTCTTTCTGTAATCAATGATTTTTTTGCTGGTTCCCTTTCCTCTATGCAATTGCAGAGTTTTTCAATGGATAAATTGTCTTCCTTTAAAACCTCCAATAGTCTTTTTAAAATAACGCCGGAGGAGTCTTCGGATAAATTTATTTCTTCGACCAGAAGCTTTTTCAGGAATGTTTTTAAAATTTCCTGTTCATTTTCGCATATTTCCACAGGCATGTATATGAAATACAGATCAAATTCTGACGGATCACAGAAAATATAAGACGTGTCAAAAACCACCAACGACAAATCAAGAAGATAGTCTTTCAATTCGCGGGCTAATTTTATAACCTGGCGCAGTATGTGTAAAAAATTGGCCTGTGATATCGGCTTGCGTTCCAGAACACGGCCAAGGGGTATTTTTGATGTTATATCAAAATACAGTTTCCATTCATCGTTTATCCTTTGTATGGACAATGGCAGCAATAGATCAATTTTGTTATTTTCAATCATTTTTATTTGGTAATGTTTAATATCTTCATTTGCGGGAATGGAAACCGTAAAATAGCTTCTGTCGCCTCCGCACGCATATTCATTTAAATAATCGTAAAAACTTTTCATACCAATTCCTCCATTTTTATAAGGCTGACTGCCTTTGGTATTTTCCCCGGTTTTTTTCTTCTTCGTCGCTATCCTTGTAACGCAGCGGTTAAGACCCGGTGCCTTTTGCAATCATTTGTTTTTTATTCATCGGAGGTATAACTCCCGGTGAAAGCTCAATTACTTATTTTACTGCGTTAAGTTGAATAAAATATTATGCAATATACGGTATGATTAGATACTTATGTTCTGTAAGCCAAATCAGCAGCATTTTAAAGGTTGTTTAACAAAGCGACAATAAAAAATGAAAAAGCTATACATGGCGCAAGAGGTATGGTTGTTCCGGTAAATTTTCCTGCTTTTATGCCTTTTATCAACCCTAAAACTGACGACATCATAAACGTTAAAAACAAAAACATAAATAAATTCGGAAGCGGCATTGCCGGAACTGAAAAGCCTAAAATTAAAATATCACCCGTACCTATGGCCTTTTTGTTTATTATAAATATCGCCGACAATGCTAAAATAATAATGGCTCCGGCTATCCATGCCCCTAAGTCCCATTCATAAAAAACAGAATAAAAAATGTTAATCAGTAAAACTCCGATACATAAAAACAACGGTATCC
>JAAYGP010000365.1 GCA_012727625.1 Clostridiaceae bacterium | reverse complement strand
TATTACAACAGTCTGGAAAATACTTCTCTGCCCTGTTTCTGAAAACGCCTTTCAATGAACTTCCCGGAATAACCGGCTGCATTTTTCCGTTCCACATACTTCTGACAACAGCAGTATCAGGTTGCCCGGGATTCAACTCAAAACTTTCACCGGATCGAATACAAAGAGGTCCCTGAATTACCAAATCAAATTGAATCTTACATTCATTTTTCAATTCCCTGAACATTTTATTCCCCCCAGATATTTGAATATTGCTGAATCAGACTTTCCGGAGTTTGAACACTTTGCTGTAAATCTATTATACGGACTTTTCCCAATCCTCTTGTGGTTTTCGCACCTATTGAAATTTCTCCCTGCTCCAGCATTTTAATAAGAATATTTAATAGTTTTTCAGATTTTTCATCCAGGTTATCAGCTATCATTTCAAAAAGGAATTCACTTCCTGCTGCCACTACGTCATACTCGTAAACCACGCCCCGTGCTGCAATGCCCGTTTCACGATCTATACCGACCCCGTTTCTCAATTCCACCTGTCCGCCTGATATCAATTCAAGATCTTTAATCTGAACATGTGCAGCCATGCTTTTATTGCCAAACAAACGACATACATCGCAGCTTTTTTCCCATATCAGTTGTGCGTATTCCAACGGGTTATCCCTTTGCTTATCTTTATTACTCTTAATAAACTCGTCTGTAATACATGGATAATTAAAAATGTCACAGGCGCTTACAGACCAGTTCTTTTTAACTGTCTCGACGGACAGCATCATTTCAAGTCTGCTGCGCAAAACTCCCTTTAAAGATGAACCGGGGATATAGGGAATACCTTTTGAATTTTTTATTACGGAAACATCGGTTGATCCCGGATCAAGACTATTATCACCCGCCCCTATGTGGAGAGGGTTTTCAGTACGTAGAACCCCTGAATATATAATTCTGTTATTGAAAATGTTAAATAACATGCGGTTCACCTCTTCCCCTGTTTATTAGTTGTTAGATTTCGGACGCTTTTTGATTTCCGTTGCTTTCCAGTGCAGATACCCGAAATAAAGACTTGCAATCTTGTTTTTTCTCATTTCATCCGGCTTTTCTGCAGTTTGCTTTGTTGTCAATTCAATCAATCCTTCTTTAATAAGCTGGCCAAGAGTCTTTCCATTTTTATATATGTTCCATCCATTTCCTTTTGCGGTTTTATAATCAATTAAAAGCTCAAGTTCTTCAATGCATTCTGCTCTGTTTGACATTTCACACAGGGTCCTGAACTGGGTATTTCCAAAATTGTTTCCGGATACAGCATCCAGAAAGACCGGATGATTTGATATTTCATTGACTTTATCAATAATAGTTTTTTTGTTCACTTGATCACCGCCTTATACAATTAATATTGTATTTAATAAGTGACATAAGTCACTGTTTGAACATGTTGTTTTACAATGTTAAATTTTTTTCTTGCTTAAATGTCAGTCACGTTTTTGAATAATCTGCTTCAGCTTTCCATACCCATTGTTGATTTCAAGACCAATGCCGTTTCTGATGAGATTTTCCAGTTCCTTTACAGCCTCATCTTCCGAACCATCCAATTCAAACTCAAAAATCGCTCCTTTTCCAACAATCAAACAAGGCTCCTTAAAGGCTTTACCCCAACCTTTTGTGGTGTCATAACCCCTGTATATATCCAGCTCTGCCTGAACATTAGTTAGCTTGAGAGCTTTCAAATCCGGGAAAAGTGCTTTTTCCCACCTGCAAAGATATTCATCATCTGAAGCAGGTTCATTATCCATGTGTTCCGGGGTTAACATTGCCTCAGACATTAAGAAAAGTTTTATTGGTAAATCAAGGATGTAGCGGGCAGGTTCTGCATCGTCAACACCGGTTACCGTGAATTGTCCATAACCGGATGATGTATATTTTCCAAGCTCTAAAAGATCACCAACCTGAAAATAGTTTTCAGGAGTTCCATCCCACTCAAATTCCCATGTCAGATCCGGGGAATAGATGGATTCCACCGTGTGCAAAGTTCCAATCTGAGCCGTTCTTGTGTATTTATCAATTGCTGTTCTGGTTGTACTGAATTTGTTTATTCTAAGCAATTTACCATCTTTCTTCCAGCCGGTCGTGTTTTCGAGACGACCGCCACAATAATTGCAGCTGTAATCATTGTGAGAATGAAAACCATGATCCCTGTTCATTTTACAAATCTTGTCTACAGGGATTACCGGCTCTGCTCCTTTTGGCTTTAAAAAGCCAAACTGCCAGTCTGAGAAGCTTTTACAGACATCATATAGTTGACAGGCGGGACATTTCTCAACATCCCGGATATATATCCAATTATGTCTTCCATGCGGATCAGTGTTTTGCGGATGATACAGAGGACAGTTTCTTAAAATCATCTTTACCAACGAGGCACGTATTATGCTGCCAGGGATTTCTTCACGGCTGATTAAAACATTGTCATGCAGCCGTTTGCCTCCTGCAAAAAAAGGTGTTTTGCATTTAACACTAATAAGTTTCAATCCACCACCTCCAGTGATACATCAACTCTTCCGAGGCCGCGGCTTGCACCGCTTCCTATGCTTTTTATCACACCTGTAGCGGCTGCTTTCAATTTAGTAATGTCCATAGCAGGCAACTTTCCGGTGGCAATTCTTACCTTTCCCTTAAAGATTGTTCCTTCGGGGATTGTTTCAATAAAAACAAGAGCACCATGTTTAGATATCCTGAGATGACGGTCAATAGCAACATGTGTTCTGATACCGGAAGCAATCTCATCAACAGTATCATTTGAGATGCAATCCGATATCCTTATAATGGATGGCGCAAAACCGCTTTCACCGAATATTCGGCAGCTAAGGCAGCCACATGAAGAATTCCCGGCTCCGTTTACACATTTCTCACCCTGTATGCTGCGAAGAGCATCTCTCCATTTACCCTTAATTAATGAGCCGGGAATGATAAATCTGCCGTCTCTTATCATCAATCCCTGCATGCCGCTGCTTCTAAGACCTCCATGAATATGTGTCTGGGTTTTAGTTTCTATGGTAATTTCCCATATCTTTTCTTCCTGCAGTTTCATCATTCTCCCTCCCTGACATAATCCCACAGGTCCAATATATCTTTCCATAAAGTAATTGCTCTGGCGTTTTCGGAGGTATTGAATGTACAAGACTTAACTGATGATTTTGATTCAGACTTTGGCTTAATAATACCGGCAATGTAATCGTATCCTGCATTATTCATACGTTTCTTCAGTAATTTTTGTAATGTATTGCCTGACCTTGCCTCCTGGTATAAGTAAAAGATTTGAAATTCCACTTCCGACTCAGCGTGCTCAACTGCCGCCTGGAGTCTTTGCAATGCGGTTTTACCGGGTTTATTCAATTTTTTTAACTGCTCAATCGCATTAACAAGTTCACATGATGAAATTAACGTTAACGGACGTAGGCTTGTTTTGATGGGCTTCTCTATGGCACCCGATTCGGCCGCGTATTCCTCGCGGTATACTATAAAATCAATACTTCCCTGGTTTGAATTGTCATATCTAATAATATCTTTGGCCTTTTTTAAGCATTGTTCAGCTTTTTCCGCCAAAACCCTTAAAGGTGTGTTATATTTCGAAATAATCAGCCCTGCTGACAGTGTTGTCGGGCTCTTTTCAGAAGTCCTGGAGAAATCCATAAAATACTCGTTAAAGTTTTCAATAAGCTTATTAACAAACTTTAAGGAATTGGTGGCAGGAACAATCATGAAAATATCATCACCGCCAACGGCAATACATTCAAAAGAATTTATCCCGACTTTTTCAAGGGCATTATAGCACGACTGGACCGATGCGGCTGCTGCTACCCTGCTGAAGTAAGCCATCTGCCCAAGACTTTCCATTTTCTGAATAATACCGCCCATATTGTTGCCATCTGCATATACCACAGCGATTTCATCAGATATATCTTTAAGAGTTGTTGCCGGCTCGACATTTTTCTTCATCTGAATATTATACCTGGACATAAACATGTTTTTTGTTTTCCTTCCAACCTGATGTTTCTGGAGACAGCTTCCGCATAAATTAATTTTTTCATCATCACCTAAAGGCAGATAATAGTGAGATTTTCGGACTCTGCATGAATCACAGATTTCCGATTCTTGCATGGAAACTTCACAAAAGCTTATTTGTTGGCCATCCAAATTAAAATTTTTCAGGCGACTGCCTGTATCCAGTGGATGAGAGCTTTCAGTAAGATCATAAACCTTTATTCTTTTTCTTGCGGATAATTTACTCTCTACAGCTCTTATTAACTCATTGTATTTGTCAACGCAGCAGGCGATTTCTTTAAGATTGGAATCATATAAAATATAAGCGTTTCTAAGCGTTGGTGCGTGTTTTCGGTATTCTTCCTCTATTCTTATTGCCAGGTCGTTGGGCGTATCCCCGGGAAGCAGAGCCATAAGATTTCCTCCACCACTGTATATTATAAGTTCGGGGATCCATTGTTCTGTTGCGATATACGGAGCAACATTCTCACCAAGCCATTCTATTAAAACACTTGCACCGCGCATTTCTTTAATATTATCTGTTTCAAGGTAATATTTTTTAATTTTATATGGCCCGCCTTTCAATATCTTAACCTTTGTTTGCTCAAGCTGCAAATCGAGTTTTGGGTTTGGCGGGCAATCCCAGCACGAACGGTTTAAAGCGTACCAGGCAGCTTCTCTTTTTTCTCTGTTGTTGTTGCAGAAAGTTTTCCAGACATCCATTTTCCATTCTTTCAGATTTTCGATATTTTTATCTTTCTCCAAAAGAAAACTAAAAACCATAAACAAATGCGCAGATTCTACAAATGGCATATGTGATTTATTATCGTCAGAAAACCATGGAAATGATGAAAATTCTCTACATAAAGGTTTTTGAACAGTTGGTCTTAACAATTCCATTATTCTGTCAGGCGAATCAACTTTTTTTATTATCTTTTCCCTTGTTTCTTCCAGCCGTTGCTCAGAAGCTGAAAAAATTTTTCCTGTAATAGCATCTTTCCAGGTTACAAGATTATTATCGGGTGAGGAAAATGTCTGTTCAGTACTTTGTTGGATCCAAGAATACCAATCAACATAATTTTTCTCCATAGCAATTCCCCTTTAACTCAAAATTCCTGGTAACGATCTGTCAAGATTTGAAAAGTTGAAAGGAAATTTTTGTTTTTCATATAATCTTATTCTAACATTATATTACATTTTGTCAAACCGGCTTCTCATTAAAATATAATAGTTTGAAAAAATATGCTGTTTTTTGTTAATAAAAAGCTCTATTTATCGGAACCTTAGATGGAAACAATTATGAAAACTTAACCTTGGGCTCTAAAAATACAGATACTTATAGAAATTTATACGTCTAAAATTCAGTGATTTTCCATTGCTGTTGCAAAAGAATGAACAAATTGATAGAATAAATTAAGAATCACAAGAATTTAGTATGTTCTACCATCGTATTGAAATTATTTGTATAAATACAGACATGATTGTTGAAAAGAGGATATAGGTTTTATTTTTAGTATTATAGTTCACATCAATGGCAACACAGATTTTTACATCTTAAAAAATTCAATTTGTTTTATAAAAAAATTATTTTCAAAACCATATAACAGCTTTTTTATTAAATGTTGTTCTGTTCCTTATGTATAGGACTAAGATAGGTAAAAAGTATAGAATAAATGCAGAGCAAATAAAGAAACAAAGAATTTTATTTTTTTATAGAAATAAGACATAGTTTGTCCAGGGTGTCTATAATGCCCCCACTTGTCAAGACAATTTTTTAGCTTTTCTAAGTTAGGTTCTCCTTTCTTTAATTTTGTATAATTTTTACATTTATGCGCTCTGTT
>JAAYGP010000364.1 GCA_012727625.1 Clostridiaceae bacterium | reverse complement strand
TCACTGTTCTGGCAGCATTTATGAACGGCAACATTGGCTACTCCGCCGCATCCGACAATTAACGCTTTTCCCATTTTTTATTCTCCTTTCAGAGTTAATATCCATCCCCCGTCTAAGTTTTCATCATCGTTATTATGATGGTCTAAAAGCTTTGGATATTCTGGTTTATTGACAATAAAATTTCCCTTATTATTTTGCATGCAACAGCAGTTGAAACCCCGCTTTGGTCGTATACAGGCGAAAGCTCGTTTACGTCACAGGCTATAACATTTAACTTCCTTAATTGCAATACCGCATCCAAAAGCTCTAAAAAGGATATTCCGCCTGCTTCCGGAGTTCCGGTACCGGAAAAGATGCTTGGGTCAAGTATATCCAGGTCAAGTGAAAAGTAAACCGGTTTTCCCGAAAGTTTTTTTACTGCTTCCTCAAAACCGTCAAGATTAAATTTATGCATTACAGTATGGTTTTCCGCAAACTCAAACTCATGTTTTTCACCGCTTCGTATGCCAAACTGATATATTTTCCCATCACCTGAAATCTCCCACACTCTGCGCATTACTGTTGAGTGAGACAATTTTTCGCCTAAGTATTCGTCCCTTAAATCGGTGTGGGCATCAAAATGAATAATATGCAAATTGGGATACTTATTTATGACGGCCCTGACCGAACCAAGGGTAATTAAATGCTCACCACCTATCATAACAGGCGTTTTCCCTGCGTTTAATATCTCATTTGTGGTATTCCCGATTATGTTTAAAACTTTTTCCGTATTACCATAAGGCAGCTCCAAATCCCCGATATCACATACATTTATTTCAGACAAATCAAGATCCTGATATGGTGAATAGGTTTCAATTCCAAAGGAATCATTTCTTATGGCGGATGGAGCAAACCGTGTTCCGGGCCTGAAAGATGTTGTCCCGTCAAAAGGAGCGCCGAACAAAACTATGTCGGATTTATCATAATCACAGCCGCAGCCTATGAAGTTATGAATATTTTTATTCATACCCCTCGCACTCCTTTAGCATCCTCTCAACATAATTTGGCAGGTAAAAAGCCCCTTTATGAAGATTTACGTTGTAATAGTTTGTTTCTATATTCATCTCATTCCATTTCTGAGCCCTTAGATCTCTTACAGGATGATATTTTTTTGATGCAAAGCCAAAAAGCCAGTGGCCTGACGGGTATGTCGGGATATGTGCCTGAAAGACACGGCTGATGGGGAATGATTTAACAATACGTTTGTGAGCGTTTTTCATTGCAATTGCGTCATTTTCGTAAAACGGGCTCTCATGCTGATTTACCATAATTCCATCGGCTTTTAACGCTTTGCTGCAGTTACCGTAAAATTCTTTTGTGAAAAGCACCTCTCCGGGTCCGAAAGGATCCGTTGAATCAACGATAATAATATCATATTTATTCTCGCAATTCCTTATGTATTTAAGCCCGTCCTGAAAATATATGGTAAGCCTTGGTTCGTTAAAACCGCAGGCGGTCTTTGGAAGATACTTTTTGCAAACCTCAATTACCATCTCATCAATTTCAACAAGGTCGATGCTTTTAATGCAGTCATACTTTGCAAGCTCCCTGACAACCCCACCGTCGCCTGCGCCTATAACTAAAATGTTCTGAGGATCAGGGTGAACAGCCATAGGAACATGGGTAATCATTTCATGGTATATAAACTCATCCTTTTCGGTCAGCATTAAAAAACCATCAATTACCAGAATACGGCCAAACTCCGGGGAATCAAACACATCGATTCTCTGGTACTTGCTTTCTGCAGAATATAAATGCTTATCAACCCTTATTAAAAATTTCACATCATCAGTTTGTTTTTCACTATACCAAAGCTCCATCATCTTCCTCCTTTAACTATATTTAACCGGTTGACCTCCATATCTTCTGTACCTGTAAGAGAACAACCTTTCTCCTTTGCATACAGGATGTAATCCACCACATCCCTGGTAACTCTCTCCCCCGGCGCCAAAATTGGTATTCCGGGCGGATAGCTCATTACAAATTCCCCGCAGATTTGCCCTACAGCATTTTTTATCTCCACATTTTCCCTTTCGGAATAAAACGCCTGCTGAGGCGGAATAACCACTTCCGGATTAATATATTCATATTTCATCAGAGACACTTTTTCTTTTTTATATATGCGCCTTATCTCTGACAAAGCTCCAATCAGCCTCTCTATATTTTTCAGGTTATCTCCTATGGATACATAAGCCAAAATATTGCCCAAATCACCAAACTCAATCTGGATATCATATTCGTCCCTTAAGAGATCGTAAACCTCAATACCTGCAAGGCCGATATCAAGGGTGTGCACCGTCAGCTTTGTTATGTCAAAATCAAAGATACTGTCGCCGTTTACAAGCTCTCTTGCACAGGCATAGTAATCCCCGATCCGATTAATTTCCTCCCTTGCGTAACATGTGAGATCGGTTACTTTCCTGAAAATCTCCCTGCCCTTAAGCGCAAGGTTGCGCCTTGATATATCAAGGCTTGAAAGCAGCAAATATGATGCGCTTGTTGTCTGGGTGAGATTAATAATCTGCCGGACATAGCCGGCATTAACATTACTGCCGCAAAGAAGCATTGAACTCTGTGTAAGTGAACCACCGGATTTATGCATGCTTACCGACGCCATATCAGCACCAGCGGCCATAGCTGAAACCGGCATATTTTCACCAAAATAAAAATGGGTGCCATGCGCTTCATCAACAAGCACGATCATATTGTTTTCATGCGCGAGCCTTGTTATCCCGCTAAGATCTGAGCATATTCCGTAATATGTAGGACTGTTTACAAGAATCGCTTTTGCGTCCCTGTTTTTTTCTATTGTATCCTTAACATCCTTAACACTCATTCCAAGAGAAATGCCAAGTTTATCATCGGTTTGGGGGTTTACATAAACAGGGGTTGCGCCGCAGAGTATCAGGGCGTTAATAATACTCCGGTGAACATTTCGGGGAAGTATTATTTTATCGTCCTTTTTCACAGCAGAAAGAATCATTGCCTGGACTGAAGAGGTTGTGCCCCCTACCATAAAAAAAGCCTTTGCTGCGCCAAAAGCCTCGGCAGCAAGATGTTCAGCATCTTTTATAACTCCAACCGGGTGGCAAAGATTGTCAAGAGGTTTCATGGAGTTAACATCAACGGAAAGGCATTTTTCGCCCAGGAATTCCAAAAGACCTTTATTGCCTTTACCGCGTTTATGTCCAGGAACATCAAAGGGAACAATTCGCATGGATTTGAAGTTTTCAAGTGCTTCAAACAAGGGTGCATTTTCCTGAGAACTCAATAT
>JAAYGP010000363.1 GCA_012727625.1 Clostridiaceae bacterium | reverse complement strand
ATCTCATTCAGCGATTATTCTTCCCTTAAGACCTCAATCACTATTTTTGCTTTATCTTCCGGTGTTAAATTTCTTCTCTTTTTCATAATTCAATTCTAAATTAATTTTGCCGAATTGTCTGTCTTAATTTCTGGTATCATTATAGTATGTTGCTGCACTGTACTTGTTTTTATGGTATATAATTAAAGATATGTGATAAGGACGTGAGCTTAATGTATCAAATATTATCTGAAAAAAACAATAATCTGACAGTTGAAATACCTGATTTTAACCCTGCTCACACCTTTTTATGCGGACAGTGCTTCAGGTGGAACCAGGAAGACGGGCTTTGGATCGGCATAGCCCGCGGGCGCTTGGTAAAGCTATCCTGCAACGATGGTGTCTGTACTTTTTATAATATGGACAAGCGGGAGTTTGAGGACATATGGGTTAAATATTTCGATCTTGAAACAGATTATGGCTCAATTAAAAATATATTGTCTGAAAAAGATGAGTATTTGCGAAATGCTGTTCTGCACGGCTCAGGCATACGTCTTCTCAGGCAGGATTTTTATGAAATATTGTTTTCTTTCATAATTTCACAAAACAACAACATTCCAAGAATTAAGCAGATTATCGAATCATTAAGCAAAAGCTTCGGTAAACCCCTGGACAGGAGCAGCAGCCTTTTTGGTTTTCCCGATGTTTCTTCCCTTGCATATGCTTCACTGGATAAATTAAGCATATGCAAAGGAGGGTATCGATGCAGATATATATCTGAAAGCGCAAAAAAGCTTGTAGAATTCCCTGATTTTGAAGATCGTATCAGAAGTCTTTGCAAGGTTAAGGCACGGGAACTGCTGCTGACACTTCCCGGCATCGGCCCTAAAGTTGCAGATTGCGTACTTCTGTACAGCGGTATGGACCGAACCTCGTTTCCGATTGATCGCTGGGTAAAAAGGGTGATTGAAACTCTTTATTTTGAAAGGGAAACCGATGAAAAGACAATAAGGGACTTTGCCAAAGAGTATTTTGGTGAATTTTCAGGCATTGCGCAACAATATTTATTTTACTATGCCAGGGAAAGAAAAATTGGTTTCGGCTGAATGTATATGATTGCCTTAATAACAGTTTCTTGAGGAAAGATATTTATGCGTGTATAATAATGTTATTATTGTTTTCACGGTTAAAACGCCAAAAAACTTTAGCAGAACATTTTTTTATCAGGAAAGGCCTTAAATTATGAAGCATCTTTTTATATTAAACCCCGTGGCGGGCAAAGGAAAGACAATGAAATTGATTCCCGAAATCAAAGAGCTTATGGAAAAGCATTCCTTTGAATTTAAGATTGAAATAACCAAAGCTCCCGGACATGCAACTGAGATTGCAAGGGAATATTCGAACAAATACCCGGATTTAAGAATCTACGCCGTTGGCGGTGATGGTACCATGAATGAAGTTCTGCAGGGTATGGTGGGTTCAGGTTCATATCTTGGAGTTGTCCCTGCAGGGACCGGGAATGATTTTTTAAAAAGTTTCTGTTCTGTAATGAATCCGTCCAGATTACTGCCGGTTCTGATTCAGGCGGAAGCCATTCCAGTGGACCTTTGTAAAATCAATGACAGGTATTTTTTAAACATCGCATCTGCAGGCTTTGACGCAGATGTTGTCGCGAACACTCAATATCTTAAAAAGTTGCCATTTATGCAGGGAAAGATTGCCTATATAGGCGGTATACTGTTATCATTGATCAGGTTAAAAAACGTCAGCGCCACATTTTCTATTGATGATGAAAAAATTGAAATGCCGGGCATGCTTTTATCAGCCTTCGCAAATGGCCGGTTCTATGGGGGCGGCATGCTGCCCGCTCCGGAAGCGGTGCCGGATGACGGTTATCTGGATGTTTGCCTTATTAAAGATATGAACAGGCTTGGAATTCTTCGTTTTTTTCCCCGTTTTATCAAGGGCACCCATATTAATATGAGTGAGGTAACAACACGACGCTGCCGTACCGTCAGAATGGAAAGCCCGGAGCCTGTTCATGTAAATGCGGACGGAGAGTTGTTTGAGGCTAATAAGCTTGATATTACATTAATTCACAAAGGTCTGATGTTTATTAAGCCTTAACTGTCTTTAAAGCGCTTTTTCCAAGAATTTCCCTGGTCAGACGTTCCACACATTTGTCTTGTGAATATTTTTCGGTATCAAGGATAATATCCGGTTTTTCCGGTTCTTCATAAGGAGCAGACACCCCGGTGAAGTCTTTAATTTCACCTTTAAAAGCTCTCTCATAAAGGCCTTTGGGGTCTCTTTCCGCGCAAACCTCCACACTTGCTTTCACATAAACCTCCAGGAAATTATCTCCCGCTTTTTCTCTGGCCATTTGTCTCATTGAAGAAAGGGGGGATATAAAGGAAGCTATCACAATAAGGCCCGCATCCTTAAATAATGCGCATACTTCCGCCACACGGCGTATATTTTCAAACCTGTCCTTTTCGGAAAAACCCAGATCACTGTTAAGCCCAAACCTGATATTATCCCCGTCAAGACGATATACTGCCCTGCCCAGGTCAATCAAACGCCTTTCGGTTTCAGCCGCGATTGTGGATTTCCCGGACGCAGACAGCCCTGTAAGCCATACAACAAGGCCTTTCTGCCCCAATATTTTATACCTTTCACAGCAGTTTACTTTTCCATGATGAAAAGTAATGTTTCCTTTTTCCATCGTATAGCCCTCCATAATTGCAAAAAATAAACCACGCTGACTTCCGCGCCAGCAGGCATCCTGTAAATATAATCCTTCTGCACATTTTTATCGCATCGATTAACCGGCATGATATCTATTAGCCAGCCCTATATCTATCACCTTAAAGAAAGAGTCTTACGGCGTATCCAATAAAACAGAGTCTTTAAGAAGTAACCATCCTGTAGCTATAATAATAGTAATAATCAGACTTACATTCATCAGGGCAAAATTCTGCACCGACAGGGCAAAGGTCTCTTCTTTTGATTGCTTCGCCATGAAACACCCGAATATTTTTCCGCAGGGGAATAAAGGTCAGCAAAAATAAAAGTGATATGTATGGAAGAATCCTGAATAAACACGCAAGGATTACCGCAATATAAGCGGTATAATAAATGTATTTAAAAAGAATGAGGGATTTTCCCCTGCCTATATAAATGGGAAGTGTATATCTTTTATTTTCAAGATCATCTTCCATATCACATATATTATTGGCGAGCATAATATTAGCAACTCCTGTAATCCCGGGTATCGTACATAGAAATATTGATACGATATCCACAACATTAATGCCTACTGTCAGGTTATGTCCAAAGACAGAGACAGAAACTATATTCTGATCATAAACATGTATATAGATAGAAACAAAGAGTATGAAAAAGCCCATAAACAAACCTGAAAAAACCTCTCCGAAAGGAGTCCGGGAAAAAGGTACGGGCCCTGCGGAATATAAAACGCCAACCATAAAGGAAATTGCACCAATAAGTAAAACTACGTAATCCGTGTTTAAAAATAGAAATATTCCGGCAGAAATTGCGATTAAAAGCAATAAAACAATTACAGCGACTGCTTCTGATTCCTTAATTTTATCCCGCACAATAGCATTGTGCCTTTCATATCCAAAACCATGCTTTTTCCTGGCGCGCTTATATTCACAATAATTGTTAACGGCAGTGGTTCCCATGTCAAAAGCAAGCAGGGAAACAAACATCAATAAAAAATTCAAGGATTTGAAACTTTGATATCTTAAAAACGCCAGAAGCGTTCCATAAACAAATGGAATCATGCTTGCTGCTTTGGTCTGAATCTCAACATACTTGAAAAAACTTCGTGCTTTCATGAGAAAATTATAACTTTTTTTACGCGGAAAAACAACAAAATCAGGAAATATCCAATACCGTGATGTATGGAAGTTCTAAGACAGTGATTTCTGATTTTAAAGCAAAATAAAAAAGGGCAATTTATGCCCCGATTTTACCTCATCACAAAGGTATTACATTCGCTGCCTGAGCTCCACGTTTGCCTTGTTCAATATCAAATTGAACCCGCTGACCCTCATCAAGGGTTTTAAATCCCTCTGTCATTATAGCGGAGTAGTGTACAAATACATCGTCTCCGTCTTCCCTTTCAATAAAGCCAAAACCCTTCTCAGCATTAAACCATTTTACTGTTCCTTCCATTTTTGCACCTCCAAATTAAGAACATATTTATTATGTCGATATTTATCAAACATTATTCGGGGAAAAAATGAATATTGTTGAAAAAAATCAGACATTTTATCGATATGCTTTCTTTATAGTGTATCATTACTTTGCATTTTCTGCAAAAACTTTTTGGATATGTTACCGTGTGCTGTGTTTGAAGCTTTTTTCGTTATTGCACTGTATAATGTTGACCTTTACAGCAACCTGATTAGGCTTCATTCCGCTATGGTTTCTTTTACTGCAAAACTTTCATATAGGTAGGTAACAAACAAAAATTTGATCTTCATATTAGTTGGTTGTATAATGCCATTATTAAATGTTGATTTTATCAACATTTAAGACAAATACCGGCACTTGTGAGAAAGGCCTGAATATTTTATGATAAGTTTGCTGCAAAATTATAGTTTGGTCATCATTTGTTTTCATTCTCATTTATAATTGCTGATGGAAGTAACCGGAGGATAACATGAAAATAATAATTATTGGTGACGGCAAAATTGGTTTTAGTCTGGCTGAAAATTTATCAAAGGAAGATAATGATGTTACTATCATTGATAAAGATCCTGAAGCACTGAAAAAAGCCGATGAGTATCTTGATGTCAAGTGTATTCCGGGAAACGGCGTCAGTGCCAAAATTCTTGAAGAAGCAGGAATTAAAAATACAAATCTTTTAATCGCGGCAACAGCAAGCGACGAGATAAATATGGTATGCTGCCTGACCGGGAAAAAGCTTGGAGCAGACTACACTATTGCCAGGATAAGAGATCCTGAATATGCCGACGAGCTGACTTTGCTTAAAAAAGAGCTTGGTCTAGATTTGGTTATAAATCCTGAAAGCGCCGCCGCCCGCGAAATCGCAAGAATGCTGCGGTTGCCCCAGGCAATGCATGTGGAGGTTTTTGCAAAAGGTCGCGTT
>JAAYGP010000362.1 GCA_012727625.1 Clostridiaceae bacterium | reverse complement strand
GTTAACAAACATATTATAGCCCATGTGACCGGTAAAGGGAAAAGAAGAAAGAAATCAAGATAAAAGAAGATAGATAAAAATGAGAATAATGATCTTGATCGCGGCAATTTTACTCTGTTGCTTTCAGTTGGTAGAGCAGCTGACTTGTAATCAGCAGGTCGGGGGTTCAAGTCCGTCCACCAGCTCCAAACAAAACCCGCTAATATCAAAGGTTAGCGGGTTTTGTTCTTTCCAACGGATAATAAAACTACTTTGCATTTGTTTTAAGTCACCGTCTCGTCAGCCCTTAATATATCCTGTTCCTGTAAACCTTGCAATCAATTCTTTGTTTTCATCATATATATCAACATTATAACTGCAAATTTTTCTGCTTGAGGAGATTTCGGTTGCTTCAGCTCTCAGAATCTTACCTTTGGGAGGTTTGAAATAAGATATATTTGCGTTGATTCCCAATGTAACAAATCCCTTTGAAGTGGCAGCGGCTGCAAAGGCATAATCCGCAAGTGTAAATATTGCACCGCCCTGAACGATATTTACTCCGTTCAGGTGCTTTTCTGTAATTCTCATCTGTGTTACCGCATATCCCGGTTCTGCTTTTACAAGTTCAATGCCGTTATATTTGGCAAACCTGTCGTTTTTTATATACTTAATCATCTCATTTTCCATTTGTGATTACCCTTTCTGATTAGCTATCAATTAAATTCTTTATAAAATCTGAAGACATTTTCTTTATTTCTTATTTTCATTATAGACATGAAAACAGTGTTAAATCAAATAATATTTCGTTTTCTTCATGGTTTTCCTTCATTTTGCAATAATTATAAAAGAAAATGCTTGTTTCCAGGGTCAATTACCCGCCTCTTTTTTTTCACAATACTGTAAAACAGGACTTTCTGTCATAAACTCCGCAAAGGGGTTTGATTCAGTTAAATTTCATCAGAAAAAACGCACTGCCTGACATGGGCTGTAAAGGATATGAGTCAGTCAGATTTTTTGTAATTCAACGTAAAGGAATGGGACAATTATTTTGTACAAGTATAAACAAATACTAACAAAATATAGCGCTAATCTATACAAAAAACAAAAATGCTACATAAAATAACAAATTATAACAAAAGTCCTATTGCAAAATAGGACTTTTGTAGGGGTAAAATGTGATTAAAGACCGATATGATTAAAATTGTAAAAGAAATACAATATTAATACAAACCTATTACAGGGGTGATGTTTGATATTAATTTGAGTTGAAACAGGGGGGGGGAACTATGTTAGTAGATTCAGCAGTGTTTGAGCAGCTTCTTATAGAGAAAAAAATACTTGAACCTGAACAACTAAATAATGTAAAGAATAAAGTTCAGAATGCAAATGTGCCTATACATAGCGTTATAACGGAATTGGGATATGCAAGCAAGAAGGATCTGTTTCAAGTCCTGGCAGAAGCTGAAAGAGTCGAATATGTAGATCTTTCCTCATATAAATTTGAAGATAAAGATTTGCCATTGCTTTTAGGGGAGAAGATTTCCAGGAAGTTTGAGATGCTTGCTCTGGAAAAGAAAGACAACATACTGGTAGTGGCAATGAAAGACCCAAAAAATATATTTGCCATAGACAGTGCACGTCTTATATCATCACTGGAAGTCGAGCCGGTCTTGGTTGATCCGGATGAGCTTAACAAAAAGTTAAATGAAATCTTCAATAAAAAAGACGATGATGAAATAAATCTAAAGGCTTTAGAAGTAGCAGCGAAAAGTGCCTCAAAATCCAAAAAAGATTCAGGTGTTAAAAAAGACAGGCAAATCCGTTCAAGCAGCATTTATGGTAAAAAAATAGGTGAATTATTGATTGAAGCCGGCGCAATAAGCGAGCTTCAGCTTGAAACAGCCCTTGAGATACAAAACTGTGAAGGTGGTCTTTTAGGCTCCATCATGGTAAGAGAGGGCTTTTTAACAAAAGAACAGTTATATTCGGCACTTGAAGAAGAGCATGGAATACCATATTTTGATCTGGAAGATGCTGAAATATCTGAAAATGTTATAAAACTTATTAACCGCAGACTTGCTTTGCAAAACAAACTAATACCTGTTGAGCAGGAAAATGACATTTTAAAGGTTGCCATGCGCGACCCTATGAACATATTTGCAATCGATGATTTGCGTCTTGCTACCGGACTTGACATTAAACCAATGTTTGCCGACCCTGAATTGATTGAGCAGTTGATTGAAAAATACTATAAAGATGAAGCTGAAGAAATTGTTGAAGAAGATGAAGACACAGAAGAGGAATCTTCCATTGACTTTGAGGAAGAAATGGAAAAGGTCAGGGAAGAAATTGAAATAGAAGTAAAAAAGACTGAACAGGCAGAACAAACAATAAACATAAGTGATGTTGAAAACGCGCCAATAGTCAGGATGCTTAACATGATATTTAAAAACGCTGTTGACAAAGGCGCCAGTGACATACATATCGAAGCTTATGAAGACTGTGTTATGGTAAGGTTCAGAATTGACGGCAAGCTGGTTGAAATAATGAAGCATGACAAAAAGCTGCAGCAAATTCTGGTTGCCAGGGTTAAAATCATAAGCGGATTAAACATAGCTGAAAAACGGCTGCCCCAGGACGGAAGAGTAACATTGAAAATAAACAGAAAAGATTACGATTTCCGTGTATCTGTGTTGCCGACAATGTTCGGAGAGAAAGTTGTTATTCGTATCATGGCCAAGGATGGCTTTAATATAACAAAAAGCGAATTGGGTTTCTTTGAGGATGACTTGAAGAAATTTGACCATATTTTGTCACACCCCCATGGAATAGTGCTTGTTACAGGACCAACAGGAAGCGGTAAGTCTACAACCCTATATACGGCGCTCAGAGAATTATGCAAACCCAGTGTTAACATAATGACGGTTGAGGATCCTGTTGAGTGTACCATCAGGGGCATTAACCAGGTTCAGGTTAACACAAAAGCCGGTTTGACTTTTGCAAGCGCACTGCGTTCTTTCTTAAGACAGGATCCGGATATTATAATGGTCGGTGAGATCCGCGACAGTGAAACAGCAGAGATTGCTATCCGCGCCGCCATAACAGGACATCTTGTTTTAAGCACCTTACACACAAATGATGCGGTGAGTTCTATTACCAGGCTTGTTGACATGGGAATTGAGCCATTCCTTATTGCCTCATCCCTTGTGGGTGTTCTTGCCCAACGCCTGGTCAGAAGATTATGCCTTAAATGCAGAGAGGAATATGAACCTGATGAATATGAAACAAAATTATTGAAGCTGGAGGATAATACAAAGCTTTACAGAGCGGTAGGTTGCCCTGACTGCAATAATTCCGGTTATAAAGGAAGAATTGCCGTATATGAGATTCTGACGGTTTCAAATGAACTAAGAGAGATGATATCACGCGGGAAAACTACTGAAGAACTTATGAGGGTCGCATTGGAAGATGATATGCATACTTTGTTCGACAGCTGTTCCAGGCTTGTAAGATCGGGAGTTACATCTCTGGAGGAAATGCTGTCGGTAGTTTCAATAAATGAGAATGGTGAAGCTTAATGGATCTAAAGGAGTATTTGAAACAAGCAATTGAAAATGAGGCATCTGACCTTCATATAACAACGGGTTTACCGGTTGTTATACGCAGATTCGGTTCGCTCTATTTTCTGGATGATTACATTTTGAAAGCAAACGATTGCCAGAGCTTTGTTGATCAGTGTTTAACCGATGAACAAAAGAAAGTACTCGAAGATATGGGCGAAATAGACTTTGCATATATGCTTCCCGGAATTGGAAGGTTCAGGGTTAATGCATACAGGCAGAGGAGTACATATGCCATTGCTTTCAGAATTATCCCCACAAGAATTCCGGCATTAAGTGAGCTTGGACTGCCGGAGATTCTATATGATCTTACAAACAGACAAAGAGGACTCATTCTTGTTACAGGTCCGACAGGAAGCGGTAAATCAACAACCCTTGCAGGAATGATTGATCACATTAACAGCACAAGACGCTGCCGAATTATTACAATTGAAGATCCAATCGAGTATTTATACATACATAACAAAAGCATGATAAACCAAAGGGAAATCGGTGCAGATACAAAGAATTACAATAATGCGTTAAGAGCTGCGTTAAGAGAAGATCCGGATGTTATTTTAATAGGTGAAATGAGAGACGCGGAAACTATAGCAACTGCCCTTACCGCAGCTGAAACAGGGCATCTTGTATTATCCACGCTTCATACTTTGGGAGCGGCAAAAACCATAGACAGAATTATAGACGTGTTTTCCCCGCATCAGCAGGGGCAGGTAAGAAGCCAATTGTCAACCGTGCTGCAAGGAATAGTTTCCCAGCAATTGATCAGGCGGGCGGATAATCTGGGACGTGTTGTAGCCACAGAGGTAATGATTGTTATACCGGCCATATCCAATATGATCAGGGAATCGCGCACGATGCAGATAAACAGTAGTATTCACACAGGAAGCGAATTTGGCATGCACTCAATGGATACAAGCCTTTCCATGCTGGTTAAAGAAGGAAAGATTACAGTTGAGAGCGCCATGCAATATGCTATGGATCCTGCTGCACTAAAAAAATTATTAGCTGTCAGCTAAATAGAAGGGGGGATTTAAATTTTTATGGGAGTGGCGGATTTATTTTCGAGTAGTTTCATCACAATAGATATCGGTTTTCGTTATTTGAAAATCGTGCAGGTGAAAAAGGGAAGAAACAATACGTTATCTGTAATTAATTACGGGATTGGGGATACACCGAGAGGGTGTATAAAAAATGGTGCGATAATGGACAGGGATGGCGTTGTGTCTGAAATTAACCGTGTAATCAAGGAACACAACATAAACGCCAGGGAAGCCAAGATTGTTATGTCCGGAACCAACATTATAAGCAGGGTTATAATGATCGACTATGTACCGGAATCAGAAGCGGATAAAATGATTTGGCAGGAAATCAAGGATACAATTCCTGTTGACCTTGCAGCCAACAGGATTGATTATAAAATCCTTGGCACAACCACTGTTAATGGACAGAAGAAAATAAAAGTTTTTGTTACGGTTGTACTGAAGAAAATAGTTGACAATTATATCGAACTGCTAAATTCACTGAAGCTGAAACCTCTTGCCGTGGATATTCCTTCCAACAGCGTTTCAAAGTTTTTTAAGCTGGATATTGACATTGGAAACATAAACGGCATGGTGCGTCACAGAAAACCAAAGAAGGATAACGATACATACATTGTGTTTGATCTGGGATCGGAAACAACAATTATTAATATACTAAAGAACAAAACACCCGAATTTAACCGGGTTATTCTGAAAGGCAGCAGTAGAATTGATATGGAGATATTCAAGGATCTTCAAATGCAGCCAAACGAAATGCAAAAAGCGGAGCTTCACAAAAAAAGATATGGAATCTCGGACACAGCAGTTGCAGGAACTGAATATATCTGCTCCCAGGCAGCAAAGAGAGTGATGGATTCCATAATCAAAGACATTAAAATGTGTATTGACTTTTATCTTACTCGCTGCAACGGGGAGCATCCAAGCAAAATTTTCTTAATTGGCGGCGGTTCGCAAATGAAAGGTATTCAGGAATACTTTGAGGAACATCTTGAATTGCCTGCATACAGAATCAATGTAGCAAGAATTAAGGGAATTGAGTTTAGTGCAAACCTTGATACGGACAGGCTTAACTATCTGGTAAATGCACTGGGCGTTGCCCTGTAGCAGGAGGTCAATATGCCGGTATTTATTTATAAGGTTGAAAACAGTGACGGTGCGGTTTTAACCGGGGAATCAAATATTGAAAGCAAGGAAAGGCTTATCGAACTTATAAACAAGAATGGTTACAAGGTAATTGAAATTGTCGAGAAAAACTTCATAACAGACGTATCCCAGATAGGTCTGTTTAAGAAGAAAGTAAAACTTGGCGATCTGGCTCAGTTTTGCAGGCAGTTTTCAATTATGCTGGAGGCGGGAATTTCAATTGCGGGCGCTCTTGACGTATTAAGAACCCAGACTATTAACCCTACGCTCAGGGAGGTCCTTACGGAAGTTTATAACAACATTCAAAAGGGGTTGTCATTGTCAAGGGTATTAAGATTCTACCCCAACATTTTCCCGAACATTCTTCTCAGTATGGTTGAAGCAGGCGAAGCCAGCGGCCAGCTTGACAGGGTGTTTGTGAGACTTGCGGATCATTTCGAAAAGGAGCACAAGCAGAGGCAGAAAATTGTGGGAGCCATGACATACCCAATAATTATTCTTGTAATTGCAATATTTGTTGTTGTTGTTATGGTTGTAAAAGTTATACCAACTTTCGGAAACGCATTAAGTGGAATGGATGTAGAACTCCCAAAGATTACACAGATAATGCTGAAAATAAGTAATGCAGTTTCATCTTACTGGTATGTATTCCTGTTCGGAATAATCGTTTTGGTAATAGGTATAAAAGTCATGTTAGGTACTGAAAAAGGAAAGAAATTCATTGATAACATACTTTTAAAGCTCCCGATGGTGGCTAGTGTAATTAAAACGATGATGACTGCAAGGCTCACAAG
>JAAYGP010000361.1 GCA_012727625.1 Clostridiaceae bacterium | reverse complement strand
TATAATATTATACAAGATATTCAAGGCAGGTTGTTACCGGGTTTTCCGGTAACAACCGCCACTTACCCCGAGCGCAGGGATGAAGATAGTAAGGACCTCAGGATTGGATACTACACCTTTGCCAGTGCGGGAGCTGTTTCAATACGATTCTGGTATCCGATAAAAATTGATTACTACGCCAAAACAACTCTTACCGCAACTCCAACTCCTGAACCTCTTTCTGATGAAACAGGGGATGATGATTCGGACGATGATCCCGAAATAACACCGGAACCCCCGGAAGAGCAAAGAAATATAGAAGAAATCATCGATTCCGTTGATTCCCAATCAAACTGCGTTATTAAAGCTGACGAAAGAGGAAATGAGATTTTTGATGTAAGCAAGGGCATCCCTGTTCGTGAAAACCTGTATGTTAACGCAGTGGCAAAGGAGTATTTATATAACTTAGGGTTTACCGAGCACACTCATACAGAAAGCGAGGTTATACGGGTTAAGAGAACATATAATCTGGAATGGGAGGAAGACGAGGGACACTATGATACAATAAAATGCGGTTCAGGCGTAATGCGTCATGTACCGGGTACTTTTTGCACGGATTCCGATGGAGATGGTGTAAACGACACTTGCCCGGGACACCCATATAACGGATGTGTGGATACTGATGGTGACGGAATAAACGACAGTTGTCCGGGGCATACTGCATGGATTCATAACTGGGTTAAAAAAAGCAGCACAGAGGTTGTGTATTCTAAACCTCATACGGTAACCAGGAGCTATTCATACCGCACAATTAACACCTTGGAAGTATATGTGCCGGACAGTGTAACGGTTCAGAACCCTGCTCTTCCCGGTGGAAGTGTTTCAATTAAGGCATCCGGGTTAGCTTCTCCTGAAATAATTTACTCCCACAGCACAGCCAGGGATGATCATGTTTTAAGGGATCCATTCCAGCATGCCAGGGCCAATGGGGATATAAAGTATGGCCCGGATATTGGCTCATATGTTATAGATCTTGGGGTTACTCACATAGACGGAGGCAGGTCTGAGCCTGAGGTGCCCGGCATAGAAGACTATGCAACAATTGTGGAAAACACCATAGCTGAATATCATGTAAGAAATGACAGCCTTGTATTCAACGGTAGTGTAATACTTGATGGCACAACCTCAACGACAGGCAAGGCAAAGGACCCTGCGACTGTTCCGGAGGCGCCCCTTTGCGGCAATAATGTTTTTTACAAAAACAAACTGCAGATTCCTGATAGTGTTTTAAACGATGTCCATGAAAGCAGCGGCATCATTACATACAGGAGGTTATCGGATACCATAAACCCAACACCTGAGGATATAATTGAACAGGAGATTGCGGTAAACAGTGTAAGAGTTCATACACCCGTTGTATGCAATACCGGTGTTTATGACGACAAACAAAACGACCAGTCTTTAAATCCTGAAAAAAACAGGGCAGCGGTTATTTTGGGAAGACCATCGAAAATAAAGGTATCGTCAACAGGGACACATCTTGACATACCGGGCTATAACAAGATTGTAGCCGAAGACAGGAAAGAGATGGACTGCAGCAAATACACAAAACAAATGCAGGTTAAGTTTCCCTTTGATGTCTATATAGGAACGGACAAGCCCGACAACTCATGCTTTATACCGAAAGACAGCTGGTATACCATACCGGAGGAAGGGATTATTGATTTATATATCCCAACCTGGGTTTCAGAGGGTGACTATGATGTTAAGTTTCGTCAGATAGCGGTTAACGCACCAAACACTGAAAACGAGCAGGAGCTTGCCAACACGGACATTTCAAACTATGTGGCGGTAAGAACCAGTAAGGTAAGGGTTATAGGCAGGATATACGGGTTTAAGATAACTGATGTGACAGACACCTTATGGGAGGAAGTTTTCCGGGTAAAGAAGAACTCAGCGGCTCACACAGGCAACTATTACTATGTCGGCACAAGGGATGAAGAGGGAGCAGAGAGAGGAATATCAAGCCTGTTTACACTTCCTCTCCTTGAGGGAAGCCACGCTTTGTATAAAAACAGGGGAGCTTTGAAAACAGGGTATGCGTTTAAGTTTGAGCTTGAAACATTGGGATGTTATTTTGGTGAGAATGATTATATACAAATAACCCCAAGGTTCTATTATGTAAAGAAAGACGGCACTGAAAGGCAGGAGGTTACTTTATGGTACCATGGGGAATTCAACGGCAAAACAAACTATTTTGTGCCTATTGAGCCCCAGGGTAGGAACAGGGACAACCCGCTGTCAATGACCTTGGGTGACAGTTACCGCAACGTTCCGGATGAAAATATAAAGGAAACAGCAAGGCTACTTGGACTTAATGAGGATTCATTCAGATACGGAACCAAAAGCATAGGCTGGTTTGACAAAATCATACTGTCAAAATACCAGAGAATTTTCACAGGCCCGAATAAGAATCTTCCCCAGGGTGTGGATAAAGACACTTCCGTTATGTCAAAACAGAAATGGTATGGTGAGTATTACCTGCCGAATTATTTGTTTGTTACAACCCCTGGTTTTGATGTGCCAAACTACGGAAGAACCCATTATGGACTTGACGGAAAGGAAGATTTCTGGCTCAGGGATGGATATATTATTGTAAACTTCACCATTGAAACGGTAAAGGACAACAACTTTGAAGACCCGTCACTGAGTTACTGGGGAGCTAAGCGGTGCAACATGTTTACCAGGGAGGGCTTTAAAAGAGAAAAAACCGATTATTATGAAAAGGAATTCATTCTGACGGACGGGGACATAGTTTTCTATGATACGGATAAACGTGCTTCTGATGATTATGGTATTGGTGGGACGCATTAGTGTGTCCTGCCTTAGCTCTTAAATTTGTGCTTCCTTGTTTGCTTCTAATATCTTTAACGAAATTCCCGCATCGATGAATCACACGATATATGCACAATATTTTTAAAGGTTTTTTAAAGTTTTTTTACCGGTTCTGATCAATAACTATAAACAAATGAATCTTTGAAATTCTAAGACATAAATATGGAAACAATTTTTTGTGGAGGATTTATGATGAAAAAATTAAGAAATTCAATGGTAAAAATTTTAATATTGGTTGTTGTATTAACAAGTATAATACCTGCCTGGGCTGAAAATACCGTCGTTAATACAGTAAACTTTCCTGATGTCCCAAAAAACGCATGGTATTTTGAGGATCTGCAATATATCTTAAGCGATACACGAAAGATTTTTTCAGGATATCCCGATGGCACATTCAAGCCCAATGACACCCTCACAGCTGATATGTATATAAAGCTAATTGTAACCGTAATGGGCCACAAGGTTGAAAACGGCAAGGAATACTGGGCATCAACATACATCCAGAAAGCAATAGAAGAGGGATATATAATTCCTTCTGTAGATACAATACTTGTACAGGGTAGAATTGAAGATAAATATTACTACTATAAAATGCCTATTACACGCGAAGAC
>JAAYGP010000360.1 GCA_012727625.1 Clostridiaceae bacterium | reverse complement strand
GATATAGTGAACAAATCAACAAATGCTATGGGAATATTAAAGGCCGAGGAATTTGTCGGTGTATTTCTTGAATACCTTAAATTCTACGAGCATAACGGTAAAGTTCGTGTCAGAGGATATATCCCTGAGCTGCCTGAGGGATATGAGTGGGCTATAGCTATTCACTGCAATTATCATGATGCTGATGAAAGAGGTTGCTGGGGTCAGAGTCTTTTTACAAGAGGAAGTTGGTCCCCTGAGCAGACATTACCAGATCCTGGGGAAACCTTTGATATGAGCATGTATACAAATAAAGAAAATATAAAATCAATTTATATGAATTTCGATGTAAGAACACACTATGGTGCTCGAGGAGGTAATTTCTACATATCACTCAATTTAAAAAAGTATAGCAGGTATGATGAGGTAGGTGGGCATTCTTTAGTTGAAGTATTTGATCCAAGGGGGTTCATTGAATGGTAAAAAACGTGTAATTTTAATTTTGCTGTTAGCAGCCATTATATATATATGTTATTCACCTGAACATGTTAATGCAAGTTCATATGAGGAAATAATTATTAACAATCCTCCTGAAGATGTTGGTGAGCTTGTTGCATCAAGGGGTGGGTTTCAAATAATAGAATTCTGGCACTCTTCCAGTGGCAAATGGACTGCGACATTGATTACAGGAAGTGGCAAGAAAGAATTGGTAATAAGAGACAATGAAGCAGACGACGGTATTTGGACTAGATCATCTTTTCTGGAAAAAAAGGTACATCAAAATAATTTTGTAAGGGTGTGAACAGTAACGATCTTCACTACACCTGGTTTTATATTATAAGATATATTATTATTGTGCATAGGGATATTTCCATGTAAAATGATAATACAGCTTTTTGTTTCTTTGATTCCTGGAGTCAGCATTTAAACTTTAATTATTTGAGCAATAAAAAAGAGATGTTTGTTAAGTGGCGTGCACCCAGAAAGGATAGTTCGCTAAATGAATATACGCAGTGCAATAATAAAAAGAAAATCTGTAAGAACATACAAAGAAGAACCGGTTCCGCGGGAACTGATGGAGAAAATTTCTTCATATATAAAAACAGTGGATGCACCTTTCAATACAGGCATGAGGTTTAAGATTATTGATCCGGATGCTCTTGAACCGGGTATAAAGCTTGGCACCTATGGAGTAATTAAAGGGGCAAAGACTTATTTGTGTGCAGTGGCAAAAAAGGAACCCAGGATGGAGGAGAACCTGGGATACGTTTTTGAGAAAATTATACTGTATATAACGTCACTTGGCTTGGGAACCTGTTGGCTTGGAGGCACGTTTAAAAGAAAAAAATTTGAAAAGGCGGTAAATCTGGAAGAAGACGAGTTTGTTCCCGTAGTAACTCCAATAGGCTTTGCCAGGGAGGAAAAAAGCACGCTGGATAAAGCAATGGCAACGACTGCCGGTTCCAGGAACAGAAAGGACTGGTCTGAGCTGTTCTTTGATATGGACTTTTCCACTCCCTTAAAAAAAGATAGGGCAGGCATGTTTAGCGAGTGCCTTGAAATGGTCAGAATAGCGCCCTCAGCTACGAACAGGCAACCCTGGAGAATTATTCGGGACGGAAATTATTATCATTTCTTTTTATGCAGAACTCCTGGGTACAGAAGAATTTTGGGCTTTGATATACAAAGACTTGATATTGGGATTGCCATGTGCCACTTTGAATCCACATTAATTGAGCTTTGCGGCTCCGGGAAATGGTGCGACATTAAGCCGGATGTTGCCTGTCCCGAGAACACAGAATATATAATTAGTTACATGGCTAATGTATGATTTCTTACCCGGGAAAACTTGTATCGACTACCGGTGTGCAATATCAGGCAAAAAACTCCGGGGGATCAGGTCTACCAAGTATTCCATAATACACCTCTGTTAATATAATCAAGGCCCATTTATTTTTTGAATTTTATTGCTTTATTAATCACCTTATTTACCCAACCTTTACAGGACTTTCAAAGTTCATTGCCCAGATAGAAATTTGTTGCTAATGTTTATTAGCAACAAATCCCACTACTTTCAAATCTTAGTTTAATATCAGTTTCCAACAAATCTACATCTTGTATTGTAATCGTAATTTTTTTCCCAAATGCATCTATCATGTACTGCTGATGAACTGGCTGAGCCCCAATGAAGCGAGGATAAACGAGGCATATGGATGTACAGTCAAAACCTGCTGCATAAGCCAGCATCTGATAGATATCTGATTGAGAGACATTCTGAATGTCTTTATATTTCGCATCTATGATGCAAATCATATCACTTTCATTTTCTAAAACCGTAATATCAGGTTTCAGCAAAAAAGCTCCCCCATCAATACTCTCAGCTAGCCTTATATAAGGCGACTGGTAACAAATCCGTGCTTTAGGGTGGAAAAGAAAGTTCTTATGCTTTTTAATCCAGTGATACAGGTAATATTCAAATAAAGCATTCAACGGCACTAAAAACGAGTATGTTTGTTGTTCTCCTTGCCAACTTCCCGGTTGCAAGTGGTAAAAAAACATTCTTGCCAATTGAAAAACAGGGTTGTATTCCTGATTCAGCCGGTTGAAACGTATTCTTGCAAAAACTTCACCTGTTAGTGTAATTCGATTCACATCACCCAGATATAGTAAACAAATTTTCAAAGCTCTACGATTTGCTTCTGACTGTGTTATCTTGTGTAAGCGGCAAACGGTTTCCTTTAGAATCCGGTTCAATAGGTTATCTTGTGTGAACTCTTCATACTCGACCACATGAAGATGCTTTCGGTAGGCATTTTCGGTCAATGTATCATGAAAACAAATTTTCCCTCTGATAATTTGTTGATTTTCCCGACATATCTCATAACTTCTGTGAACCTGTCTTTTAAGAAGAATCTCCAATTGTTGAGTAAATATCGATATATAAATTTCCAATAAATCATACTCATAACTTTGCATTTGCTGTGGCTTAGGAATGTTTTTCACATTAAGGTAACCAGAAAAATACAAGAGTTTGAACATGATGTTTAGTGCAATCTGTTTTTGTTCCTCTTCGCTAAATCCAACTGATGTTGTGTCGGCTAAAATTTTGGGGAGGATTTGAAGCCTTAATTCTCTGGTTGCAAAGAAACCAACATAATTTATAATCTGTATGGTTCCATCAACCTCTACAGTTACATTTTTATCGCCAATGATATTTTTCAGTTTAGTAATTTCCATCTGCTGTTTCATATCTAGAGAGATCTTCGTCTTCTTTCCCTCATAAATCGTTATGCTTTTACTCGTCAATTTGTACACCTTTCATAATTTTCAGTATAGCCTGTTCAAATTCTGATAATCCCTGATCAGATTTAATAGATAAAAAACGAACGCTTCCATCAGGTTTAATAAAACCTTTCCCAATAACTCTTCTCAACCGTTCACTGTCATTATAAAAGTATTCCATAAGCAATGGTATAATATTGTAATACCATACATGGTACAGGTCATTCAGATTCACAATATTGATGAAGTATGCATGACCAATCCTATGATCTCTGTCAAATTCCCGTGTAATCCTTTCATTTAGTGTCTCAAAAAGCTGCGGTAAATCAATGGTATCGTTAACTGTGACACTGACATTCAGATTGGGATTATTAAAAACATTACTATCAGGTTCAATCTCAATAAAAGCAAATCTTCTTCTAAGTGCCGTATCCAGTAAAGCGATAGAGCGATCAGCTGTATTCATTGTTCCAATAATATATAGATTGCTTGGAAGTGTAAACTTCTTTTTGGAATAAGGTAGATAGCAGTGGACTTTTTCTCGTTTATCTTTTTCGAGCAATGTTATCAATTCACCGAAAATTTTCGCAATATTCCCCCTGTTAATCTCATCAATTATCAGGTAATAAGGTAGAGAATATTGCGGTCTTTGTGTATTGCGTTCTTCTCCCACGAGATTGCGAATGTCTGAAATATTTATTCTCTCAAGTTCATACACGCTTTTCATTGTTAAACGAATATGTCCATTATATTCAAAAATATCAGCAGGTTTATCTTTAAACTCTTTAATCCAGTTAACAGAGCGCCTATGTGAAAATTTTCTGCTCTTGTCGTAGTAATAATCGCCGGTTATTACTCCAATATCTCTTATCGTTTGAGGTCCATCATATATCAAAACCAAATCACCGATACTCATTTGGTTTACAAAATTATTAAGGCTGCTCGCTGCACTCGTCCAACTGGAATTTATGGAATAAGTTTTCGATAATATTTCAAGAATATCATCGTAGGCTTTGTTATGTAGCGAACCTAATTCATCCCACCCCAATGCAATGCAGTTATTCTTCTTGCAGTCATCATATATTGTATTTTCGTTCCTTCTGCCTAAAGAAACTTTCCAGATTCGACTGGAATCCTTAATTAAATCTGTTATATCGTTGCTTATTTTATCTTTCAACTGCTGACCGGAAGCAGCAATGGCCATTTTTTTTTAAAATCCCGTCCTCTATTGCATAACCTAATGAACCTACTGCTTGTTCACTTTCCTCGCCTATTAATTTGGGTCTGATACCTTCAATAAACTCTTCATATGAATAAGCCTGATGGAATGTTACAAATTTAACTCTTCCTTGCTTTTCAACCTCTTCATATCGAACCCTGCTCCCCTTTATTTTAGTTTCATTGGCCTCGATAATTTTAATAGCAGAATATGTTTTTCCAGTTCCCGGAGGGCCATATAGAATAATATTTGGATTAAACTCCAACAAATCAACGAATTTTTGATAAGCTTCTAAATCATCATAACCATCTTCTTCATCATTACTTTCATCATCCGGTATGCCTGGAGGAGTTAACGGTTTAATTTTTGTTGCATTGGAAACTGATACTTTTCTGCCTACTATAACATTGTCGTACAAAGCAATAACGTTAGGCACTATAAAAAAACCATCATTCTGTATGCTTTCAATAACAGAATACAGATACTTTTCTTTTTTAGGCGCATTATCTTTTCTTGCCCAATCTAATAATTCCCTGATTGTGTATTTATTTAATTCGTTTTTCTGTTTATATAACTGCCATAACACTTCATATCTGTGAAATTCCCCCTGATTATAAACTTGAATATCTTGAATAGCCATGTGCTCAATGCCATCTAAAAGAATCCTGACATCACCATCTTGATACCGTTGTTGTACTTTATTCGTTGTGATGTATACTTTCCTGGTTTTATTAAAATCAATTAATACAGGGTCTGGACACATTTCATTGCATAGAATAGGAATAAATCCTTGTTTATATACACTTTTCGATGTTTTATTTAATAAATCCAGATTCATTTCAAAATATGGGTATCTTGTTACATATGACAAATGGAATGGCTTTTCATATTTTTTTACAACATCAAAAAGAACGGCTGTTTCTTCCTGACCAAAAATTATCTTTTTGCCGTATTCTCTGACTTTCCAAAGCCTGTCGACTTTGCCGTTATAAATAGGAAAGACATAGTCTCCGGGTTCAATACCTCCATACCAAGGTGAACCTTTTTCCCCTGCTCCATAAAAGCTTTCATCCAATTGTTCTTTCCTTTTAAAACTGATTTTCCCGAAATATAGTCTACTCATGATAAATTTCCTCCAAAACAGACACTCCAATAATGTAAACTTTTACCGTTGTTCAATATACACTTGCCCTATTCTGCTTCAGAATATATCTTTATCTTTTTCTGCATAAGCAATTCACCAACTATACACACTTCTAAGCTCTTCCATTCAGGACAAAATCATCTGTTAGTTATTTTCTCATATATCTATCGCTTATTCTATAAAAAATTCATGTTTTAAAACATCAATAAGCTTTCTTGCCATTTCCTCATCTATTTGTATTGATTGGCTTACTTTTTCCGGCATTAATCGATCCGCTGAACCGTATGTATCTATTTGAAAATACTTCTTACCACGATGTTCAAATGTGGTATATGTTGCGTCAGCGGGTTTGTGAACTGAATTTCTGTTCTTTTCAATCTTGTTGAATTGTTTAGCATGAATAAAAGCCATAAAAATAACTCCTTTTTTTATATTTTAACTGTTAATTTTATCGCATACTGTCCACCTGGAGCCTAAATTTTTAACCTTGCATTAATTTTCTATTCATAAAGAATTCGGCTTTTCATTAGCATAACATAATCCCTGGTCAAATTATGGTTTTCTTGCTCAAATTTTTAGAATCAGTTCGTTTTATTGATTCCATTCAACTTGATTCACGCCTTATATTTCGGAAAAATATTAACTTACTTGTCATATTAAAAAAGTTTATTTTATCCCTTATCCTCCATACTTTCTTGCCATTCTCTTTGCTTCCCACATAACCTCAAACCTTAAAGCCTCGGGTTCGATCACTTCTGCATCTGCTCCAAAGCGCAATACCCACTGGAGGATATCAGGAGTATATGTAGTTTTCTTTTCAAAAAGGATTTTGTCATCGCTTAAGTCTGCAATTTTGTCTGCCTTGTAGTCTTCATACTCTTTTATGTATCTGGCTGTCTGGCCTTCGAATATGATTTTTAATGTGATTTTTTCATCACTGGTCATTTTCTCAAACCGGTTCTGACTGTACTGTTCATAGAAATTTTCAGGGCGCTCAAAGGTTTCATCCAGCATTTCCAGTTTTCTGATACGGGAAATGCGAAAATCACGCACCTCGTTGCGTAAATGGCAAAAACCGATCAAATGGTAGCAGCCTTCGCGTATCTCAAGTATGTAAGGATCAATAACGCGGTATTTCAATTCCTCATTGCTGAAAGAAAAGTATTCCATCCTGAGTTTATATTTTTTCTCTATTGCTTCACGGACATCCTGAATATAACTTTCGTTTATGGATTTTTCCTGTATCACATCCGCCGGATTCACAATAAATAAATCAGAAACAGAATCAATGTATGACTGGTTGATTGAAGGAGTCTGCTCAAGTATTTTTCGTATCAGAAGCCCTGCCGTCTTTCCCACATCAAGTTTCTGGTAAGGTTTTATAACCTGTTGCAAAAAATACAACGAAAGCAGTTCCGATATGGTAAAATTTATATTGTCTATTTTGTACTTCTTTGCTTTGTAGCGAATTTCGCCGTTTTTACTTTCTTCATATACATAAAAATGCCTGGATATGTTATCAATATCTCTTTCAATGGTTTTTTTGCTTACGTCGATACCCAGCTTTTGCATACTGGAATGAAGCTCTTGAATAGTATATCCT
>JAAYGP010000359.1 GCA_012727625.1 Clostridiaceae bacterium | reverse complement strand
GAGTTTTTCCTCCGCCAACAATCATATCCTATCGTTTCATTATTTGTCAACGGTAATCATACTTTCTTCCCAAATTTCAGGAGCTTCGTATCCTAAGAGATTCACCGCCGTTGCGGCAATGTTCGCAAGGCCGAAGTCACCTTTTTTCAGTGAATACCTGCCTTTGTTAATGTTGTCGTAGATAATAAAGGGAACCTTATTCAGGGTATGGCTTGTTTTAGGCTTAATCCTGCCGTGCTCATCCTTTTTGGGTTTTCCTTTTTTATCCAGTTCAAACATCTCGTCCGCATTTCCATGGTCCGCAGTTATTATTGCCATTCCTCCCAATTCGTCAATTACAGGTAACATCCTCTTTAAACATAAATCAACTGTTTCAACGGCAATTCTCGCTGCAAGAAAGTTTCCTGTGTGTCCCACCATGTCCCCGTTGGCAAAATTCACACGAGCAAATTTATATCTGCCAGTTCTCAGCTGTTCGATCAATTTTTCCGTTATATCAACAGCTTTCATCCATGGTCGTTCTTCAAAGGGGACTTTATCCGACGGTATTTCAATATATGTCTCAAGTTCATCACTGTATTTGCCGCTCCTGTTTCCATTCCAGAAGTAGGTAACATGACCATACTTTTGCGTTTCTGAAACAGCCAGCTGTGTTATACCCGTTTTGGCAAGATATTCACCCATGGTGTTCCTTATTTCCGGAGGCGGTACCAGGAAACGTTTCGGGATATGCAAATCCCCGTCATATTCCAGCATACCCGCGTAAACTACCTCCGGATGTTTTATCCTGTTAAACTTAGTAAATTCCTTCTCCTCAAAGGCACGGCTGATTTCTATTGCCCTGTCACCACGGAAATTGTAGAAAATAACACTGTCCTTGTCATTAATAGGTCCTGCAGTTTTCCCGTTCTCAGCTATTACAAAGGGAGGCAAATCCTGATCAATTACGCCGGCAAATTCCTTGCGGTAGGTAACGATCGCCTCGTGAGCTGAATCAAACTGTCTTCCCTCTCCAAGAACATGGGTTTTCCATCCAAGTTCAACCATGCCCCAGTTTGCCTCATACCGATCCATTGTGATTTTCATTCGGCCGCCGCCGCTTGCAATTTTCACATCAAATTCATCGCTTCTTGTTTCTTTAAGAAATTCTTCAAAAGGATCAATATATTCCAGGGCGGAAGTCTCACCGACATCACGGCCGTCAAGAAGAACATGAATGCGGACTCTTTTTATACCCTCGTCTTTTGCCTGTAAAATCATTGCTTTCAGATGGTCAATGTGGGAATGAACGTTTCCGTCACTGAACAACCCTAAAAAATGCAATGTGGAATTGTTCTCCTTAACATTTCCGGTTATTTCACGCCATGCTTTTTCCCGAAACATTTTTCCGCTGGCAATCGCTTCGTTAACCAGTTTTGCGCCCTGGCTGTAGATTTGTCCTGAGCCTATCGCATTATGCCCCACCTCGGAGTTTCCCATGTCGTCATCTGACGGAAGCCCCACTGCCAGGCCGTGGGCTTTAATAAGCGTGTTCGGATATTCACTTAAAAGACTGTCCAGGCATGGGGTATAACCGTGATACACGGCATTGCCCTCAGTCTTGTCCGATATCCCGATACCGTCCATAACAACTATAACAACAGGCCCTTTATATCCTTTAAAATTATCAAGTTTTTTCAGCATCTATACTAAACCTCCATATGAAAGACCCTCCGGCTTAAACCGGAGGGCCGGCATCAACTTATGAATCTATAATTTTTAAGTATTCGTCAAGTTTAAGGCTTGCTCCTCCAATCAGTCCGCCGTCAATATCAGGCATACTGAACAGCTCCGCCGCATTTGAGGCTTTTACGCTTCCGCCATACAAAATCCGGACTTTTTCTGCTGTTTCCTTATCATATAGTTCTTCAACAAGTTCACGGATGATTAGGCAGGCTTCCTGGGCTTGCTCACTGGTTGCGGTTTTGCCTGTTCCTATGGCCCATATCGGCTCATAGGCTATAACAAGGCTTTGTACCTGTTCTTTGGTAATTCCATGAAGAGCAATCTTAATCTGATATCGTATATGCTCTTTTGTAACACCCTGTTCCCGTTGAGTAATTGTTTCACCGCAGCAGATGATGGGCACCATTCCGTTACTGAGCACTGCATGTGCTTTTTTATTTATTATTTCATCTGTTTCGGCAAAATACTCTCTTCTTTCAGAGTGACCTATAATAACATATTCCACACCTGCTTCGTTCAACATTATGCAGGAGACCTCGCCGGTATATGCGCCCGAATCCTCAAAATGGACATTCTGTGCGGCAACTTTGACATTGGAGCCTTTGCATGCGTCAACAACTGATGGTATGGCAACAAACGGAACAGCAACTACAACCTCAGACTTTGCATCCTTTGCTTTTTCCCTCAATTCATTTACAAATTCCACCGCTTCCTTCGGGGTTTTATTCATCTTCCAGTTCCCGGCGGCCAT
>JAAYGP010000358.1 GCA_012727625.1 Clostridiaceae bacterium | reverse complement strand
TGTAGAAAGCAATCAAAAACCACCATATCGTATCCCAAACAGATGCAAGCATCAACATAACTGCGCAAAACGTTATTTATGTGAAGACAAGCCTGACTGTATTAAACTTTGTAGAGCATGCAAGCTCTGTAACCGGCTGTGTGCTGACTTCGAAGAAACAGGATAGAATCCGCAACGAACTTCTTGAACTCACTCAACAGACACGGACAGAAAAAGGCGACATTGAGCATAGCTGTAAGGGCGAATCATTGAGTATGGAAGATTATAATACTACATTGTGGGTGTAGCATTTTAAAGCTAATTATTATATGTATATCAATAGTTATTACAATCCAATGTTCGGTAATGATTGGTAATTGCTGAGGGCTTGCCCGTAACGCCATAAAAGGTTATAATTAAGTTTGAATTATTTGATATTAAAGTCAGATTTCAGAACATGACCGGGATGTCGAAAGGTTTCAATTGAACTTAAATCCTTTGGAGGTTATCGACTTGAAAAAAAGCGTTATAATTATTATATCATTTTTACTTGCTTTACTGCTTACAGGTTGCTTTTCCGAGCCGGATTACAATTTTGGCTATATAGACAAATCGGGCAACTTTGTTATTGAACCTCAGTTTGACATGGCACTCCCTTTTCATGAGGATATGGCTGCAGTTATGATAGGAAATTCCCTGTTTTCACGTTGGGGATATATAAATCTTTCAGGAGAGATGGTTATAGATTATGAATATGAAAGGGCAAGAGGCTTTTATGAAGGATTATCCCCTGTCATGAAAGATGAGAAGTGGATCTTTATTAACAAGCAGGGCAACAAAGCCATTGACGGCGAATTTCTGGACGCTTCCGTATTTAACGGGAATATGGCACCTGTTAAATTCCCTGACAGCAATAAATATGGTTATATTGATATAAATGGTAATACAGTAATAAAGCCTGTTTTCGATATTGCTTCAATATTCAGCGAGGATCTGGCGACCTATGGGGTAGGCACGAGAAATCCTGTTTTTGGTATTATAAACAGGAAAGGTGAAATTGTGGCAGAAGCAAAATACGCCTACTGTTCAGCCTATAGTGAAAGAATGTGTGTGATTAAGGAAAGCACGAATCCGGTCGCAGATTGGGGATTTTTAAACAGTGACGGAGATATAGTTATTAAGCCCGAATTTGCATGGGCAAGTCCATTCAATGAAGGCCTGGCTGCTGTTCAAATTGATAATTCAATGGACGGAAAGTGGGGATACATAAATCAGAAAGGCGAATTTGTAATTGAACCTCAATTCAGTGCCGCGTTGAATTTCAGCGAAGGTCTGGCGCCCGTAAAAAATGACGAAGGTAAGTGGGGTTTTATTGATAAAACCGGCACTTACATAATTGAACCTCAATTCAGTGCCGCCTATGAATTCAGCCAGGGTATTGCTCCCGTATCATTGGAGGAATGAATTTGAAAAGACCTGCATTGATTTAACCATGCAGGTCTGATTTTTTCTTTTCTTAAAGAATATATGCAGCATTTATAAATCTTACCTTATTCTGATATCTGCATCGGGTGACACGATCTGAATCCATGTTTGGCCGGGATTCAACGTTAATCTTTGCCCTCTTGAGTTGAAGTATCTGGTCTGCTGGGTTCGGTTATCCTTTTTCCAGGTAATTTCCTCATACTTTCCATTGGTTATATAATACCCGGTTCCGGAACCGGTGGTATGCAACTCCTGCCTGCCAAGCTTATCACCGACAATCGGTTCATTCCTGACAAACAGAATGATAACATTTTTTGCACGGATGACTTCATTTGTATTCCGGTCTATCTGATATTCTCCCTGCCGTATTCTTTTGTAATTTTTCTGTTTCGAGTCATAATAGAACCCGCTGGAGCTTACAGTGCTGTATTT
>JAAYGP010000357.1 GCA_012727625.1 Clostridiaceae bacterium | reverse complement strand
GCCTTCATACAGTTTTAACGCAAGCTCGCTGAATTCTTCCCGAGTGATTTTGCGTCTGAAATTTCCCTGGAGCTTTTCCGTAAGCAAATTATACTCATCCGCTTTGGAAAGCTCACCCACAGACCAGTCACTTGCCGAAGTCAGAGACTCCTCTGTCAGGGCATAGCCGGGAAACGCAGTTATGCAACTGATCAGGACAGTAGTAAATAAAATAATGTGTAAAAATTTTTTAAGATTAGTTTCAGCTTTCATTTTGCAACCTCAACTTCCTGAAATTTTAAATATGATTCTTCTTATTTGTGATTTAAGTTGAATCAATATATTTCTTTCAGAATAACAGTAGGTTATATTATGTTAACATAGAATTATGTAATCTAAATTTACAGATACCTTACAAAATAGTTTCAGGGCGAAAAAATGGATATATTATAACAATAATACCAACCGGAAGCCTGGAACAAAATTATTGTTAATATCTTAACTAAACTTAACGGGCTGGTATTTAAGCAACCGAATATGGCAGAATGAAGAAAACCAGTAGTTATTTGCATATGATGGATTGCGAAAAAGCTTGTGTTATTAAAAAAGTCTTGAAAAATAAAAGAGATAATATTCAGTGTTGAAATAACCTTGTATGCTATTCCGAAAAGAAAATCCGCAAAATCATTTATGAAATGAAGAAATGCGATTTTGGATACGAAATTATGGTAAAGGGATTGCTTTTTGAGTTCTTTGCGATATTGATACGTGAGGGTTGCCTGACCAGTTATTCGACGATGGACAATTACGCCAGAGAATCCATGGATCGTTTTAAGGATGTGTTCACATATGTAAATAAAAATTATCATAACAGGATTATGGTAAAGGAAGCCGCAGATATTGCAAATATGAGTGAGTACCGTTTCCGCAATTTTTAAAAAGCTTACCGGGAAAACTTTCATAGAATGCCTTAATTTTGTGAGAATATCCAAGGCGGAGAAACTCCTTGCGTAAACGGACAAAAAAGTGCCGGACATCTGCTTTGAAGTGGGATTTAGCGATGTGAATTATTTCACGCGTGTTTTCAAAAAGTTAAGAACGCGAATCCGTCCCGGATAAGAAACGAAAGGGAGGCAAACGGATTCAGAGCAGAAACGGAAAACACACGGTTTGCTTTGAGGTAAATCATAGAAGCCATAAGATATCAGGATGCTTTAAAGCCGGTATTATTGAAGACTTAAACATCTTCAGTTTAATTAAACTCAGGCTTTATATCTTCAATCAACCGGCCTGCAGGACTTGCGTTCCACAAGATGAGTTGAAACAAGATGCTTAACGGAAGGAAGCTTTTCCTTTCACATTATTGTTCTTGAATGAAATAAAAAATCGTTGACAGAGTAATAATAAACATATATAATTAGTTTTAACTTTAACGCGTTAGTATGATAAAGTGATAAAGGGGTAAAGCCATGAAAAGGTGGAATATATACACACCGGAAGGAATGCAGGATATTCTTATTGAACAATGCTATGTTAAAAGGGAACTTGAAAATAAAATCCGGAAGATGTTTATACAATCAGGTTATAATGAAATAGAAACTCCCACAGCGGAGTTTTATGATGTTTTTTCCGGTGAGCAAAGTTTGATTCCACAGGAGGATATGTTTAAGTTTACAGACCAGCAGGGCAGAATTCTTGTTTTAAGGCCTGACATGACTATTCCCGTTGCCCGTATTGCGGCCACTAAACTGAAAGATAACCTTTGGCCGGTCAAATGCTGTTATATAGGAAATACTTTTTCGTACAATGAGTTAGGAGGCGGCAAGCAAAAGGAATTTACCCAGGCCGGAGTTGAAATATTGGGTATAAAAAGCCCTGAAGCAGACGCAGAGCTGATTGCCCTTGCGGTTCAATCGCTTCAGCTGGCCGGGATCGACGAATTTCAGATTGATATCGGACAGGTTGATTTTTTTAAGGGTCTTATGGAGCAATCAGGTTTAACGGAGCAGGAAGCTGAGGAAATCAGGGAATTAATTGATAAAAAGGACTTTGTCGGGGTGGAGCAGCTGGTAAACAGCCACGCAATACCGGATGATCTTAAAGAGTTAATTCTTAATCTTCCCCGGTATTTTGGCTCCGTGGAGCTTATTGATGAGCTTGAAAAAAAGAATATAAGCGGAAAAGCATTAAATGCGCTGAAGTATCTGAAAGATGTTTTGGAAATACTTGATGATTGGGGATTTGGTGATCATGTGGCAATAGATCTAGGCATGGTTCAAAGCATGAACTATTATACGGGAATTGTTTTCAGAGGCTTTACATACGGCATAGGTTTTCCGGTACTCAGCGGAGGACGATATGATAATCTGATAAAAAGGTTTGGCCTTGATTGTCCGGCCACAGGTTTTTCCTTAGGGATTAATATGATTCTTATGGCATTGGAGCGTCAGAAAAAGATGCCCCGTAAACCTGGCGGCGGTGTTTACATTTTATACACCATAAAGGGCAGAAAAAAAGCCTTTGAAGTATTAAACGAGATAAAGAAAAAAGGTGAGGTGGCGGAACTTTCAATATGCGGAACGGATATTGAAAAAGCCATGGCTTATGCGGAACAAAAAGGCATGGATAGAATTGTTATAGTGGAAGATGGTACGGTAATAAAAACAATAGAGCTTGTATAGACATATCAGCGGAGTTAAGGCGACTGTTATATCTACGAAAACTGTGCACAGAGTGGGGGAGAGCATTAAACGCCCATCAAAATACCGGTTTGATGTATTGAAAAATAAAACCTGTTAAATGACCATACCGGATTAGGGCGTGAAGGTTGTTATAACCGGGTGAAAGAATACTTTAAGATTGAGGTTTTTAATCGGTATATAAAAGGCAGGGGGATTTGAATGAGATATTTAACATTGGCTCTAGCAAAAGGACGGCTTGCCGAGCTTTCCATAGATTTGCTTGAGAGAGCGGGAATAGATTGTTCAGAGCTTAAGGCAAAAACAAGGAGGCTTATCCTGGCGGATGAAAAAAACAAAATACGCTTTTTGCTTGTAAAGCCCGCCGATGTGCCTACATATGTGGAGTATGGGGCTGCTGACATAGGAATAGTTGGTAAAGATACCCTTTTGGAAGAGGGAAGGGATTTGTACGAAGTCCTCAACCTGGGTTTCGCATCTTGCAAAATGTGCGTAGCCGGGCCAAAAGAACTTGCCGGCAACACGGATAACCTTACAATTTCAAGGGTCGCAACAAAATACCCCGAAATAGCAAAAGAATATTTCAGGCATAAGCGTCGTGAATCGGTTGAGATTATAAAACTGAACGGTTCAGTTGAACTGGCTCCTCTTAT
>JAAYGP010000038.1 GCA_012727625.1 Clostridiaceae bacterium | reverse complement strand
GTGGTCGTATCTTTCCCGGCGGACTTTTCAGCCATCTTTCCGTATGCCCCCTGCGGCGATATTGAATCTGAACGGGCACTTAAAAATCTGCTTATTCCGTCTATTTTACCAAGCCCCAGCTTAACAAGGTTTGGCAGGGCAAAATCCCTGGCAAGCTCAGCAATATGCCCCAATGTATCGCTTCCCTCATCACCATAAAACCTGCTGTCGGGCATCTCGCCAATTCCTGCGCTGTCAAGCACAATAATTATAACCCTTTTCATAAAAACCTCCCGTATAGTGTTAAATGCTCTATTTCAAAATCCGGCAGCCACCGTATAATTTCCGATATTGCACAATATCTGTCCTTATCAGTAACTGAATCAGGATGTGAACAGTAACGGCAGTCAAACTATAACCATTTTTATGCGGTTTGTCCTATTTATATATTATCATTTATCTGGTAAAATAAACACTGGAATTAAGAGAGGTTTATAATATTATGACGAAATGGTATATATTTGTGCCGGTATTGCTGATTGTGCTGGTTATTTATATGTTTATACAGGCACAGGCTTTTAAAATAAGATATCATGCTATATCCGCAAAGACTGGATTGCGCTTTTTGCACATGACTGACATTCATATATCATTATTGTTTGTTTCAGCAAGGCGCATAAGGAAAGCAATTGAAAAAACAAAACCGGATTATATTTTATTCAGTGGGGATTTTCTCGAAAAGCCAAAGGATCTGAAAAAGCTTGTTAAGTGGCTTAAAGATATAAATTTTAAAGTTCCGGCATATGCAGTGCCTGGAAACCACGAACACAGGTGCTTCAGAAAGCATCCCGAATTCAGGGGAATTTTTCTGAAAGCAATGCAGGAGCTTGGAATTAAGATTTTGGACAATGATGTTGTCATTCTGAAAAAGAATAAAAGGCAAAGCCTTGCAGACGAAACCAACACAACAGACAAATCCGGTGCGATCGCGTTAATCGGTATCAGGGATTACCAGTCAGGAGACATAATTGACAATCAGATAATTTCAGGTCTTAAAGATCAATATAAAAGCGTTGTGGCTTTTACGCACAGTCCTGACATCGCCTTACACATTCCTGAAAACAGTGTGGATATTTTAATCGCGGGTCATCTGCATGGCGGTCAGATTTGGTTGCCCTTTAATCTTGAATATCTTCTGCTTAGAAAGGATAAGGTAAGTAAAATGGGATATTACAAGGATTTTGCAACAATCCGGAATAACCGGGTATACATAAGCAGAGGTCTTGGTACGGTGCTGATTCCATTCAGATTTCTTTCAATCCCTGAGATTACCGTATTTGATGTATAAGCTTTGCTGCAACATACCTGCTGTTATGCTTCTTAACACTACCGGGATTTATGCATTTGATTATAAAAACTAATCCAGGCCGCGTACTATTCCCTGTATGGCCTTAACAGCCAAATCAATATCTATTTCTTCATTGAAATACCCGGGGCTTAAGCGTATCAATCCCTTTTCATGGGTATTTAAAGACCTGTGGGCCAAAGGTGAGCAATGCAGCCCGCTCCTTGAGCATATACCAAACTTTTTGTCAAGAAGATATCCCGCTTCCGATGAGTCCAGTCTTTCAATGTCAAAGGATAAAATCCCGCTGTTTTCCTCGGGATGCGGAGAGTATATTTTAATCCGGCTTTCCTTTTCCAGGTTCTCAAAGAGTATTTTCATATATTGCTGCTTCCGGGCCCGGATATTTGATATTCCCGTGTCCAGTATGAATTGTATTCCTTTTCCCAGGCCCACAATGCCAGGAACGTTCAATGTCCCGCTTTCCAGGGAATCAGGGAAAATTTCTGGCTGGGTAAGCCTTTCGGAATAACTTCCGGTTCCGCCCTGAACCAAAGGCTTTATTTTAATACCGTCCCTGACGTAAAGACCTCCTGTGCCTTGTGGTCCCAATAAATCCTTATGCCCGGAAAACGCAAGTAAATCAATGCACATACTTTCACAATCCAACGGGATAACGCCGGCCCCCTGTGAAGCATCCACCAGAAAAATAACACCGTTGGCTCTGCAGTGCCTCCCGGCTTCTGCTACAGGCATTATGGAACCTGTAACATTCGAGGACAGTGTCATGCAAAACAAATCCTTTGTGTTGTCAACTTCTTTCCTTATACTCTGAATGCTTATTTCCCCCAGCCGTTCAGGCTTTATCAGCTCCAGCTGTATGATACCTGCTTTTTCCAGTGTTTTTAGCGGGCGTAAAACAGAATTGTGCTCCATCATGGTGGCAACAACCTTGAATCCGGCCTGTACAACTCCATGAATGGCCATATTTAAAGCCATGGTTGCATTTGGCATAAAAGATATACGCATTGGATCAGGTATATTAAAAAGCTTTGCCAGAAGCTCGCGGGTATTTAAAACAGCTTCATCTGCCTGCCGAGCCATTATGTGGGCTCCCCGTCCAGGGTTGGCGCAGCCTCTTCTTAAAAAATCAGCCATTGCCTGTATGACCTGAGGCGGTTTTGGCCATGAAGTGGCAGCATTATCAAGATAAATCATAACAGTACCCCTTTTTTTAAGGATACTCCATATATGCCAAGTTTTCCTGACATATATGGAAATATTGAGTTCCTTCACATTATTCAGCAATTGCGGAAAAGGTCTTGTTTATATATCATATGTCTGTTTTGTGTTTTTATGATTGCTGCGGAAAATTAAAGGATTTGTGTTCTGCGAATGAAGTATCTGAATCACCTGACTTTTTATCAGCTTCCTCAAAAAAAAATAGAATTGTGTTTTTGCAGTTTTATAAATTAAACGGCCTTAGATCATATTGTAACCGGAAAGTGGAATAGGAATGAAAGGAAACCGTTGGCAGCATTATCCTTAATGCCGGAAAGAATTAAGCATTTTTCAGGTATGCTTTATGCTCATTAAATATTCCCTGACCTTTTTCATATCAAGGAACAGCTCCTCCTTTTTGGCCGGATCTCTTAAG
>JAAYGP010000356.1 GCA_012727625.1 Clostridiaceae bacterium | reverse complement strand
TGGCACAAAGACTGCTATCTGGGGCGAAAACGGGGCGGGAAAAACAACATTGTTAAACCTGATTAGCGGAAAGTCCAATGAAAGTATTCATATTGTCCCAAAGGTCAGGATCGGATATATGTATCAGGGTTTTGAGAACCTGGAGCATGATAAATCCGTTCTGGAGAATGTAATGAAAGACAGTGTTCAAACACAGACTGTTGCGCGGACAATACTTGCGAGATTGCTTATACCAGGTAATGATGTTTACAAGAAAGTGGGCGTACTAAGCGGAGGGGAAAGAATAAAGGTTTCCCTTGCAAAGTTATTGGTATCAAACATAAATGTTCTGCTTTTGGATGAACCTACAAATTATCTCGATATGATGTCCATGGAAGCCCTGGAAAATGTTCTAAGGGAGTATGAAGGCACTGTCCTGTTTGTCTCCCATGACAGCGCATTTATAAATTCCGTAGCCAACAGGATGCTGATTATTGAAAATCAATCAATAAAAGAATTTGACGGAAATCTCCAGGAATATAAAGCGAGTTGCCAAAAGACCCGGGAGACAGTTAAAACTGAAATTGATAAGGCTGTATTGCAAATGAGAATTTCAGAAATAGTTGCAAAATTATCAAGGCCCGGTGCAGACAAAGAAAACCTGGAAGCAGAATATCAAAGCCTTATAGCCAGGCTAAGGAATTAAAATGAAAAACTAAGTATTAAAAGTTATTGCTAAATAGAAATATATGTTATAATAAATATGATTTTGACAGTTTTAGCATTGGACTTAGACAAGGAATTACAAATTTTTTAACATGGGGGAATAATGTATTGGGGGGGGGTTCCGTGATTATGAGTATAAAATGGCGGATTACTGTTTTGTTCCTTGTTATTACATTAATACTTACCGGCTTGCTTATGATTATTCTTTACAATCATGCATCAATGATAATAGTAAGAGAAGTAATGGACAGAGCTTATTATACTGCTGAACAGGCCGGTAATCTGATCGATGTCAATGAATTCGTAAATCTTAGAACCATAGAAGATGAAGCTACCCCTTCATATATCAAAATGAGGGAAGAACTTGTCAAAGTCCGTGAAATAAGCGGTGCAAAGTATGTTTATACCATGAGGAAAACAGATGAAGGGGATTTTATGTACGTGGTGGATGGCTCGGAGGAGGAAGAACTGTCACACATTGGTGACACTGAGGAATCTGCGCTGGAATATGAACATGCATGGAGCGGTGAACCTTATACGGATAGTGGGATTTTCGATGATGAAACATGGGGAGCCCTTATCTGCACCTATTACCCCTTAAAAGACAATAACGGGGTGGTTGTCGGAATTTTGGGAGTTGATTACAGTGTGGAGCAGGCGTATGCCGGGCTTAACATGCTTAAAACCATATGCATTATTGTCATGGCCGCTTTTACCGTAATTATTCTGGTAACCGGTTTTTTATTGTCCAATAGTATTTCAAACCCGATAAAGAGAGCTGCTTTCCATACAAAACAGCTTGCAGCCTTAAACCTGGGGTTTGATATTTCCCGGAAGGATCAGAAACGAAAAGACGAGCTGGGAGACCTTGCGCAATCGCTGCACAGCATCAGGGAAAGCTTTCGGAATATCATCGCTAAAATAAATTCCTCATCTGAACAATTGGCTGCGACATCACAGAAAATGACTGAATTGTCACAGGAATCATCAATTGCCATAGACGAAGTTTCAAGAGCAGTTGAAGATATAGCCAAAGGTGCGTCGGAGCAAGCCGAAAATACGGAGACTGGCGTTTCAAAAGCGGTTTTGCTGGAGGATGCCATCGATAAGGATATTGAACAGGCAAACAGCATCAGCGAAGCCATTCGTAATGTTACCAATATTGTTCAGGACGGGTATGCTGAAATTGAAAAACTGATTAGTATTACCAGGGAGAACAATATGGTTTACGAGACTATTTCCGACGTCATCCTGAAAACTGACGAGAGTGCTCAAAAAATAGGAGAAGCCAGCGATATTATTGCATCAATTGCAGAACAAACCAACCTTTTGGCTTTAAATGCCTCCATAGAGGCTGCCAGGGCGGGAGAATCCGGAAGAGGTTTTGCGGTTGTGGCAGGTGAGGTAAAAAAACTCGCCGAGCAATCAGGAGAATCAATAAAAGCAATCGAAGCTATAGTTAAAGAACTTCAGATAAATACGCAAAACGCGGTAAACATCATGAAGAAAGTATCCCAAATTGAAAACGAACAAACCGAAAGCGTTATAAGAAGCGGAGAAAAATACAGATTGATCGATGATGCGATGAGGGAATCCCGTCAGGCGATTGAAGAATTGAATTTATTAGGGCAAAAAATGGTCGGAATGAAAAATGTAATAATAAATACCATGGAAAACTTGTCCTCAATCGCACAGGAAAATTCCGCAACCACGGAAGAAGTAGCTTCATTAACAATGCAACAGGCTGCAGCCATAAAAGTTCTCTCTGAAACCAGCAATAATTTATCTCAGCTTGCCCGGGATCTGCAAAATACTGTTTCGGAGTTTAAAATGTGAACTGAAACTCTGTTTTTACCTTAGAACATACCCTCGATATAGTTCTTGTTAACACATATCGAGGGTATGTTTTGAGTTGACATAATGATTTATATTTAAATCAACCGAAATTTTACCGCCAAATTAACCAGATGAGTATATATCCGGTGGTAACAGCAGCCAGTGTAAACGGTACGCTGATTTTCATAAAATCCTTTGTTCTGACTTCGTACCCTTCCTTTTTCAAAATGCCAAGGCCGGTTATATTTGCGGATGCTCCGATAGGCGTGATATTGCCGCCAAGTGTTGCCCCGGTGAGAAGTCCAAAGTAGAGGATTGTAGGATCAATCCCCATAAGGCTTGCAATTCCGCCTGTAACGGGCAACATGGTTGCAACATAAGGAATGTTATCTATAAATGCGGAGAAAAGCACCGATGCCCAAACAATAAGAGTATACATCAAAAACAAATTATTTCCGCTTAATTTAACAAAAAGTTTACTGATCTCATCAACAACACCTGCTTCTGTAATTCCGCTGATTACAATAAAGAGGCCGCTGAGCAAAAGCAGCGTGAAATAGTCTATCTCCATAATAGTTTTTTTCAGTGATATAAAATTACGGGAGCGGATAGTATCGCGTATTAACCCGATGACCATAAGTCCAACACAGATGAGGCCATTGGTAATTGAAGGTTTTTTTCCTACGGGGATGAAGGAGGCAAGAATCAGCAATACGATAGTACCGGTTAGAAGTGCGGACGGAAAATAATCTTCAACAACTGTTCTGTCTTTAACTTCGATTCTTTGATTCTCTTTGCGGAACACCCACAAAAGTATAAACATTGATGCAAGAGCTCCAAGCTGAACAATCCAAAACAAACCCGGTTTCCCTCTGTATATGAAGAAATCAAGAAAATCCATACCTGCATGTCCGCCAAGCAGGATGGATGTAGTATCACCCACCAGCGTAGCAGCGCCCTGAAGATTGGATGATATGGCGATTGAGATAATGCTTGGAACGGGTGAAATTTTAAGTTTCTTTGAGATGGTAAGTGCAACCGGGGCAACCATAAGAACAGTTGCGACATTATCAACGAATGCGGAAATAATCCCGGCAAAAAGGGCCAATGAAATGATTGCCCATTTGACATTCGGCATTCTCGCTATTATTATATCCGCAAGAAGTGACGGCATTTTCGACTCGATGAACAGTGAAACAATTCCCATTGTACCTGCAATCATCATAATTACGTTCCAGTCTACCGAAAAGAAAACCTTGTTTGGAGGAAGAATGCCGAATACAACAAAAAGTGCAGCGGAGGCCAATGCAATATATGCTCTGTATTTAGGCAACGCTAGCAACAGAACATATGTCAAAAGAAACAATACAAGTGCTGGAATCAAGTTATCACATCCCTCGGTGTTTATCAAAATATGCTCGAATAAGGCAATTATATCACAAAATTTAATATTTTATATGTGAAAATATATATCAAAATGTCGGATTTAAGGCACTCTTATGAATAGAAGAATATTGACATACTGTAAATAATACCTGATAATGGAATTACCGTCCGGACAATTATTTTTGGGAAGCAAATTTGCATTACATTGTGACAGGCTGAAAAACATAAAATTGCAAAATAGAACAGAGCAGGATGATAAAACCATAAAAACCTATGATGAAAGGGTGTAACCATAATGATACTGTTGAGGAAATATGAGGATTTCATTAAAAGAGTGGAAGAACTTGGATTTATGACATTGACAAACATTCTTACTGGTTTGCCGTCTCTGTCTTCCGAGGCACCGAAAGACAGCTGGCATACCGGGAACCCTGAAACTGACCCCTGGTGTTGGAAGGACAGGGCAGCAGAGGAAAAACGGCTGGCATACGGATGCATACTTGGCGGGCATAAGGGTTTCGTTTCGCCACGTATATACTCAATTTTTTATACTGCATATCATCCTGAAGAACTCATGGAAGAGAGAAGAGAGTCAGGACAAATAAGTCAGACCATCTGGCAGCTGTGGCAGCTTTTCGAAGAAAAGACCCTGCTTAGTACCAGTGATATCAGAAAAGAGATGGGAGTTACCAGGAATATGATAGGAATTTGCTTATCCAATAAACAGAGTAACACATCAAAAATTGACCGTCAAGAACACCAAAAAACACCAAAAAAAATAAATCCACCTTATTTCTGCAGTATTGCACGAATAGAAAG
>JAAYGP010000355.1 GCA_012727625.1 Clostridiaceae bacterium | reverse complement strand
GTATATATCGAGTCATGAAATAAACCAATCATGAAAATATGTTTACGGAGGAGGTGTCAAAGCGTGATTGAATTTGATTACAACGAACTCAAAAATCAAGTAAAATCTGAAGTGAAAGCAGAACTGAGAGGTGAACTTGAAGCCGATCAGGAATTAAAGTTTGACGAAGATGAAAACAATCGTCAAAAACAGATTAACAAACAGATAAACTACAATGTTCTTACACAGAAACAGTACCAGGGACAAAATGCTAAAGCTGAAAGCGATTCAGACTCGGACAGTGAAGCTGAAAATGAAGTTAAGAACATAGCAACATCAAGAAGCAAATCAAGTGCAAAAAACAAGGGTGAAGTGGATAACAAAGCCCAGATCGAAAACGATACTGAAGTGAAAGTTGAAGCTGAGAAAAAGCCGAAATACTACTAAAAATCAGTAAGTAACCGGGTGTGGCAAAGAACTGACTTTGCCACACCTGTCAGAAGTATCGGGGAGCCGGAAGTGATTTTAAAATTTGATTTCACTGCATAAAAAATCGAATCCCCGGATACTAACGTTTGTCTGCAGGAAAACATGCGGGAGAACGGTCTCAAGCTATGTGCACGGCTGCTGGGTGATTTCCTTAAGATATGCTTTATAATTCTTTGAGACTGATGTATCGGATAAAGGAAATCAATAAATTATATATAAGGTGTTGAAAGGATGTGACATCATATGAACAAAGAAATTCCGGTTATTACTGAAAAAGAGAGCTTTCAGTTTAATTCTCAGGATCTGGATCAGGAGCAGAATGCAAATTTGAACCCGGTGCAGTTAAACATGCAAAATGTGCATGTTCATGTTACTGCTGAAAAAACTGATTATTCAGGAAGAATAACGGGTATCACATATTTCGGCAGGAACAGGGAAATAGTGAAGGATGCAACCATATTGCTCTTCTTCGGCCATGAAACAGTGGTACCGGTGTATAAGACCAGGTCTGATGCAGACGGCAATTTTGTGATAGAGGAATTACCGCCGGGTTATTATACTATTAAGGCAAAATACGGGGAATACCAGGTTAAAACCCAGTTTATCAAGGTTCTTCCCGGACAAAATGTATACCAGGCTTTGCATCTGTAAATAGCCGGATTGGTTGTACATCCACAGGCTGAAAATACATATTTTTTTGTTGTAAAAAGCATATCACTCAAACAATTCATTGGTACAGGCCCTGGTTAATATGCAAACAGAGAAATTGCGGAATCAAATAAAAGGCTCTGGTTAAATATGCCCTTAAAACAAATAACTCAGTAAGTATGAGTATCTTATTTAAAGCAATAGCCGGAAGTAATCAAACGTCAACACCATCGGAACGTACATAGGTTTTCATACATATAAACTTATAATTTTTGCCATCTTAAATTTAAAATGAAAAAATAAAAAACCCAACATAAATTATTGGGTTTTTGGTGCGAGTGATGGGACTTGAACCCATACGCCATCTGACACACGCCCCTCAAACGTGCCTGTCTGCCAGTTCCAGCACACTCGCATATAACTATTAAGTATCCAGCCAACAGACTAAAATAACTGAATTTTAATATTACCGTAGGGTAACATGCCGTATTAGCGCCTGTCTGCTGGTTTCAACATGCTTTAGGGCTTTTTTAAAGCAATGTCGCAGCAAAAAATATTATACTAGGGAATATGTACAGTGTCAAGTAATTTAAAAAATTTAGCTGATCCAATAATTGTAAACGTTACTGTTCACACCCTAATTCAGTTATTGATCAGGTCAGATATTTTGAAATAGCGGAAACAAGAACTTCATTTTAAAGAGCAGGAACACCGTAATATTATGATACAGTGGAATCAGAAGCTTGTAATAAAGAGCCGGAGGTAAAGGTGCGTCATGGGGACACTTAAGCGCTGTAATTGTCTGATATTCAATACTGGTTGTGATCTTTGCATATTTTGAAAAACCGCTCTTGTGAAAAACTTCTATTGAATAGCATTTTATCATCTGGTACAATTTACTTAATTATCTATAGTGTTTTTGTGATATGGCAGTATTATAATCAGTTCCCGGAAGGTTTTATTGGTTTATCTGCGGGCGGGCCCGCGGGAATTTTCAGTAAGCTGTAAACAGCGAAGATTGCAATGCAGTTTTAAGGTTATAATTATTAAGCCGATGACTTAAAATTTTTATCCTATATCAGGAATTTACTTTATGGTTATCCGGGAGTTGACCATATTATTATCTTTTATATAAGACATTGACGAAAGAAGAGGGTTAGTATATGGCTGGTTTTTTTGGTTTATTCGATTACACAAAGGAGGGACCAGGCGTTCCAAAAGATGCCCCTCCGAAGCCAAGGTTCATAATTTTTTTTGAAGTGTTGGGCAGGAAATTTTGGAATATTGTAAAAGTTAATCTATTGTACCTGTTGTTTAACATCCCTGCATTTATATTTTTCTTGTTTTTTGCCATGTATTACTTGGATCTTTTAATGCAGGTTGGTGTTTTTGAAATTCAAACCGATGAAATAGTTTTATATTTAATCGGCATTATAATTCCGCTGTTTCTTCCTTTTGTATGTTTTCCTCTGATTGCGGTTGGTCCGGCCCAGGCAGGAATGACATATGTCCAGCGCAACTATTCCAGAGAGGAGCATGCATTTATCTGGAGTGATTTTATTGAACATGCCAAAAAGAATTTTAAACAAAGCATGATTGTAGGGTTTATAAACTGAGTTGTAACAGTTCTCACATTAATTGATATTTATATATATTTTAATATGAAAAATACCAATACACTGCTGTCTGTCGCCAGTGCTTTAATTATTATGGCATTTGTGTTGTTTATTATGATGAGCATGTATATTTATCCGATGATGGTTACTTTTAAGCTCACCGTAAGACAACTGTATAAAAATGCTTTCCTTTTTGCTATTATGAAGTTTCTTCCAAACCTCCTGATTATTATTGCGTGCCTGGCGGTTATTATTCTTCCGTTTTATTTTTATCCTGTACTTGGTTATATTTTAATGTTTTTCATTACTTTCGGCCTGATAAGTTATATAACCAATTTTTATGTATATTCAAAAATGGATAAATACATGATACAACCTGTTCTGAATAAAGGTAAAAATACAGAAGAACCGGATCGGTCAGAGCCGGAAAAAACGGAAGAAATTACAGACGGGAAAGATGAAGAAAAAGAGTAAACTTATTAAAATAAAAAAGGGCTGGTAATAAGCCCTTTTCTAAACATTTAAAAGATCCTGCATATTGTAAAGCCCCGGAGTTTTGTCATGCAGGAAGACCGCGGCTTTTAAAGCCCCAACCCCGAATATTTCCTTGCTGTTGGCAATATGCCTTAACTCAATTATTTCATCATTGCCGGCAAAAATAACAGTGTGGTCGCCTGCTATATTTCCTCCCCGGATTGCATGGATACCAATTTCATCCTTGCTTCTTTTTACCCTTTTTGTGTGCCTGTCATAAACATACCTGTATTTTTCAGGTAGTGCCTTGTTGATAGCATCAGCCAGTGCCAGAGCTGTTCCGCTTGGGGCATCAATTTTCTGGTTGTGATGGCGTTCCACTATTTCTATGTCAAAGTTGCTGTATAAAAGTTTTGCAGCTTTCTGAACCAATTCCAGAAGCAGATTAACCCCCAGGGACATGTTGGCGGAATATAAAACAGGAATAACAGATGAAGCTTCCTTAATTTTTAAAACCTGTTCATCAGGTATGCCTGTTGTTGCCACAACAAGAGGCATATTTTTTGACAATGCATAGTTTAAAACCTGGGGCAGCGCTGCGGGATGTGAGAAATCAACAATAACATCCGCCTCGGCATTGCATTGCTCAAGCCGGGTAAAAACAGGATAGTCATTGGAGATGGAGTCGTTTATATCAAAGCCGGCAACAATTTTAACATCCTCCCGGTAACGGGCAATATTTGTTATAACCTGGCCCATCTTTCCATTACACCCGCTCAATAAAATTCTGACCATATAAATCATCCTTTCGTAAACAAGATAATTAATGCCGGCATATAATCCTGTGGAATTTCATAAACCGGTTAGTATATTCCGGATTACCTCCCGGAAAGTCATAATGCATCTTTTTACCGCCTGTATACAGGAGGGATAAAACAGCCGCTTTATGTCTTTTCCGGGAGCAATCCGTATCGCTGGTTATATAAGCCCATATTCCTTAAGTGCCGACCTTAACATAACAAGCCCTTTTTCACTTATATCCACAAGCGGCATTCGGCACTTGCCAACGTTCATGCCCATTTCATTCATAGCGGCTTTGACGGGAATAGGGTTCACTTCACAGAATAAAGCATTTACCAGGCCAATTGTTTTGAACTGAAGTTTCCGGCTGAGTTCTATATCGCCGTTTAGAAAAGCTTTTGTCATTATATGTGTGTCTTTTGGAATAATATTAGCCATAACAGATATAACACCCATGCCTCCCAAAGCCATCAAAGGAACGACATGGCCATCCTCTCCGGAATAAATAACAAGATCATCACCGCATAGATACCTTGTATATGCTACCTGTCCCAGGTTGCATTCCTTGACGGCTACAATGTTATCAATGGCAGACAGCCTTTTAAGCGTTTCAGGGTTAATATTCAGATTTGTTCTGGATGGAATATTGTACAGCACCACAGGAATGGAAATCGATTCCGCAATGGCCTTAAAATGCTGATACAAACCCTCCTGGGTTGTTTTATTGTAGTATGGGGTGACCGAAAGCACGGAATCGGCTCCGACCGACTCGGCATAACGGCTCAGCTCAATAGCGTGCCTGGTATCATTGCTGCCCGCACCTGCCATAACATGAACCCTGCCGGCAATTTTCCCAACGGCAAACCGGATAACTTCCTTATGCTCATCGTCAGGCATGGTGGAAGCTTCGCCTGTTGTGCCGCATATAAGGATAGCATCCGTTCCTTCTTTAATGTGCCATTCAATAAGTTCTTCAAGTTTATCAAAATTAACTCCGTCTTCAGTAAAAGGTGTTACAAGGGCTACACAGGAACCTGTAAAAATAGGTTGTTTCACAATAATCACTCCTCACTCTGGAATTCAATAAGTTTCTGAGCAATCTGAACAGTATTGGTGGCTGCTCCTTTTCTGATGTTATCTGCTACGACCCATAGGTTCACACCATTGTCCACGCTTTCATCCCTGCGTATTCTTCCTACAAAAACTTCGTCCCTGCCTGCAGCTGTTATGGGCATCGGATACAAATTGTTTGCAGGATCATCAAGTACAACTATGCCCGGGAAGTTTTTCAATTCCTGTTTTAATTCATCCAGGTCAAAAGGCTTTTCAAGCTCGACGTTTATTGATTCGCTGTGGCCATAGAAAACAGGTACACGGACAGTAGTGGCTGTAACTTTGAGGTTTGGAAGATTAAGTATTTTACGGGTTTCTTCAATCATTTTAACTTCTTCTTTTGTATACCCATTATCCATGAAAACATCAATATGTGGTATGCAATTTCCTGCTATCGGATGAACAAACTTCGCGGGCGCTTCACCTTTAATACCGTTCTCAAGGTCCTTAAACCCGGCCATTCCTGCGCCGGAAACAGACTGATAGGTTGAATAGATTACTCTTTTTAAGCCATATTTCAATTGCAGCGGTCTAAGTGCAATAACTGCCTGTATAGTAGAACAATTGGGGTTTGCAATAATTCCATTATTCCATTTTATATCTTCAGGGTTTACTTCAGGTACAACCAGCGGAACTTTCGGATCCATTCTCCAGGCACTGCTGTTGTCAATCACGATGCAGCCTTTTTCTGCAACAACAGGGGCATATTTTAAGCTGATACTTCCGCCAGCTGAAAACAGGGCGATATCAATACCCCGATCAAAGGATTTTTCAGTCAGTTCCTCCACGGTATAGTTCTTTCCTTTAAAAGTTATGGTTTTACCTGCTGATTTGCTTGATGCGAAAAAGAAAACCTCTGATATGGGAAGATTCCTTTCCTCCAGCACTGATAAAAAAGTGCGGCCAACCATTCCGGTTGCACCCACAATCGCTATTTTGAATTTTTTCATGCATAATCCCTCCATGTTATTTATACTATATTAACTTTAGTTTTACAACGTCAGCAGCCTTTTTTACAAAGTTTTTTACTGCTTATAAGAAAAAAACTGCTGGAAGGATCCAACAGTTTAAACACCCTTTATTTAAGGGTAATTTGACTGATAGCTCTCCATCAATATATGATGACAGTCAGACAGTTATTCACTGAAAGACCAGGACAAAACCTTAGGGGAGGTATTTCCTTCGGCAATTTTCCCTTTCAATCCACCTCATCGGCACCCATATACCTTAGTGGGTCTACTTATTAAAATTGCGCCTCTATCATTTATATTCAGTTTTCAAGTTCCAAAAGTACGGATGTTTTGCAAAGCGTTTTATTTAAACATTAATATTACAGACACTTTTTCATTATGCTGTAACCCGGTGTCACTATTACATATTATGATTAATGTTAAGGATTGGAACCTAGTCAAAAAAGCCAAATATGATTCCACCATTAAGATTAACCAGAAAAAAGGTTTATCCTGATACTGCATTGAGTCATAAAAAGCATATATGCATAAAGTGGATTTAACCTTTCTGCCAAAGAACCATAAAAGTTTAAGTTATGATAACATCAAACAGCACTGATGTCAAACAAATTGTGAAAAACAGATAAAGTACAACGTTACTGTTCATACCCTGATTCAGTTACTTACAGGTAAGATATTGTGCAATGGAGGAAACAGGAGTTTCATTTCCAAGAGCTGGTAAGTTAAAACTCAGGCAAGCTGAAATTCGCAAAAAAGTATATTGAAATAAAAATGTATGTTGCATTTTGCTCAAACAATAAGCTTGCTATTCTTCGCTTCTCTCTATACATCCTTAAGCTTCATTCAGCTAAAGTTTCCTTCTGTTTCACAATATTTGTTAACAGAATCTGTGAACAGTAACAGCGACTTCCGCAGATTGCCCCTAATTTGCTGTTGACAAATGCTAAAACCCTTTGTATAATAATAAAGTCGCTGAGAAAGCATTATACAAATGCGGGTGTAGTTCAATGGTAGAATTCCAGCCTTCCAAGC
>JAAYGP010000354.1 GCA_012727625.1 Clostridiaceae bacterium | reverse complement strand
TATAAGATTAGAAACATCTTGGACAGAGTTGAAAACTTAAGCGTAAAACTTGGATAAACACCTGAATTAAAAGCATGAAAACTAAGATTTAATAACTCCCTTTCCCTGTCCATCAATTCCTTTAATCAAACGCAACTCGTCGTGAGCATGAAGCGGAAGCTTTGAAACGTGCTACATCTTCTGAGAAAATTCAATCCGCTAAGGCATTGAAAGACGCTTACATAGCGGAGCAGGAGGCTGAAAGCTCTCGTGCTGCCCGTGAAAGAGCTACTCAGGAAGCGGACATTCTGGTTAAGGCTGAAATTGAAAAGCAGAAGCTGGAGCTTGAAGCAGAAGCTAAGGCTGAGCAAACAAGACGTCTTGCAAAGGGTGACGCCGATGCCATTTATATGAAGATGGAAGCGGAAGCTCGCGGTGTACACGAAATCCTCACAAAGCAAGCATTGGGTTACGCTAAGCTGGTTCAGGCTGCTGGCGGAGACGCAGTGGATGCCACACGCATTATGTTGGCTGATAAGATGGAAGAGCTCATGAAGATCCAGGTTGACGCGATTAATGGTATTAAAATTGACAAGGTTACGGTTTGGGACAGTATGGGTGGCAAAGATGGCTCGCCTGCTACAGCTAACTTTTTGTCCGGCATGCTAAAGTCTATTCCCCCTATGAACGAAATGTTTAAAATGGCCGGAATGGAGCTGCCGGGATATCTTGGAAAGGATACAGAAAAAGCTGCGCAAACGGATGAAGCAAATACAGCTGAGACTGAGACCGAGGCTGCAGCTACGGTTAATTAGAGGTTAGATTTAGGTCTTAGTTAAAATTAAAGTTAGAATTATAGTTACTGTCAAAGTCTAGGCATAAGCCTAGGCTTTGACTATAGTTTAGCGGTAAGCATATTGATCATAACGTATTTTGTATTTGTTTACCAACCTATCAAATTGTCCTTTTGTATCTGCTTCAAAAACACGTATTTCCGGCAATTTTCCAGAATGCTTTTTTTCAAAAGAAAGTCTCATTGAATACGGTTCAGATACGATAACTTCTCTTTCATTTGATTTAGAGCATCCGCAGCCAATCATTCCAATGAAAAAGTAAATACCTAATAATACTATAATACTCTTTCTGTTTTTCAACATACCTCACACTCCTCCAACATTCCCCTTGCTATTACTGTGTTGAAGCAATGGCACTGGGAAACAAACATTTTAATCAGTTGGTGCTATTTTTTGTTCTTTTAAAAAAGAGACATCAATTTGCTTCTTCGCATTAAAGCCTACTCTTCGTCATATTCATCATATCCCTTGTATTGAAATGTTACTTCTTTAACATCTTTCGCAAACTCTTTACTTACAGCTACAAGATCACCATGATATCCTTGCGTATTCCGGTTTATGCTGCCTCATAAGTATTAACAATTTAATAGCGGATTATTCCATTTACACTAAAGAATATTCACTCCCCTTATTCTTAATTATTCATTATATTCATCATATTCCTTATACTGAAATATTACTTCCTTTACATCTTTTGCAAACTCTTTGCTTACAGCTAAAAGATCACCATGGTATCCTTTTTTTACTTCACCAGTTGTATACATGGTGTACATCTCGTATATTGATATAACAATATCGTTGTCATTTTTTTCAACTCTGTACTTTCTTTTTATGAGATCATAGTAATAGCTGTTGTGTATTATATAAACTTTATTGTTTTTAAAAAATTCCTTATCAAACTCATATATGCAGTCGTTTTGGTCATAATGAATCTTATATTTTTTTATAAGCCTGTCAAATTGTCCTTTTGTATTTGCCTCAAACAAACGCCTTTCTAACCGTTCATCTGAATGTTTTTTTTCGAAATATAGCCTTATAGAGTACGGTTCAGATACAATAACTTCGTTTTCATTTGATTTCGAACATCCACAACAAATTGCTCCAAAGAGAAGGCAAATGCCCAGTATTAAGGAAATACAATTTCTGTTTTTCAACATACCTCACACTCCCTATTTAAATCTATGCCGGGCAGTATAACTAATTCCATTCTGCCCGGCATGTTTGCAGTGCAATTATTTTAAACCCTTTTCAGGCAAATCCAAAAATAACTCAATATCTTCCATTCTCAATTCATTCGACGTGTCTAAGCTTCTAATGATACTCGGATTTGATACATTTAAGAAAGAATTAACAGGAATAATTTTATCACCCTCAATTTCAAACACTGTCCATACTGTTCCTGCTTCATCGCTGGGTACTTCAAAATACATCACTCTCTTTAAACCATTATTGATAGCTCCAATCCTTAAGAACTACTTTGTAAATTCTTAATTGTACTCAACTACTACTTCTTTAGCATCTTTTGCAAACTCCTTGCTTACAACTATCAAATCGCCATGGTAGCCTTCCTTTATATTGTCTGTCTGCAATGAAGGTATTGCTGTAAAGAACGTTATATGTATTATATCATTCTCATTAATTACACTATAGCTGAGTATTTTCGTATCGGCACCATATGAATTGTTATGAACAATATAAACTTTATTATTCCTAAAAAACTCTTTGTCAAAGCTGTAAAGGTAAGCATATTGATCATAACGTATTTTGTATTTGTTTACCAACTTATCAAATTGTCCTTTTGTATCTGCTTCAAAAACACGCATTTCCAGCAATTTTCCAGAATGCTTTTTTCGAAATATAGTCTTATAGAGTACGGTTCAGATACTACTACCTCATTTTCAGCAGATTTAGAATATCCGCAGCCAATTATTCCAATCAGAAGACAAATACCCAGTATTATTAAAATAATTTTTCTTTTTTTCAAAACACATCACACTCCCGGACATTTTCCTTGCTACTACAGCGTTGAAACAATGGCATTGAGAAACAAACATTTTAGTCAGTTAGAGCCTTTGTTCGTTAAGAAACGGAATCAATTTACTTCTTAACGTTGAAGCCTACTCTTCGTCATATTCATTGTATCCCTTATACTCAATCGTTACTTCTTTAACATCTTTCGCAAACTCCTTGCTTACAACGATAAGATCACCATTAGAGTTTATTTTTGATTCAAAAGGAGCTATTTGATAAAACGACTCGTAAATCACTATTTCAATAATATCATTATTTCTTTCTATCTTATATCTGCTATCAGCAATGTTATCCAAAAAATTCCTGTGTATAATATAAACTTTATTGTTTTTAAAAAATTCTTTGTTAAACTCATGTATGCAGTCTTTTTGCTTATAATGTATTTTATATTTTTTTACCAGTCTATCAAATTGTCCTTTTGTATCTGCTTCAAATATGCGCTTCTCCAGTCTTTCACCCGAATGTATCTTTTCGAAATACAGTAATATAGAATAGGGCTCTGATACAACTAACTCATTTTCATCAGGTTTTGAACACCCACATCCTACTATTCCAATGAGAAGACAAATACCCAGCATTATGGAAACACGCTTTTTATTTTTCAATACACCTCACACCCCTTTTAAAGTTTAGTCCTGCAGGATAGCTATTGCTATCCTGCAGGTACATTTTGTATTATATTTACTCTATATTTTTTTCAGGTAAATCTAAAAATAATTCCATGTCTTCCGTTCTCATTTTATCCATTGTGTTTAAGCTTCTAATGTTATTGAGATTCAATTCATTTGAAAAAGTATTAACCGGAATGATTCTATCTCCCTCTATTTCAAACACTGTCCATACTGTTCCTACCTCATCGCTGGGTACCGAAAAAACCGCTATTAGATTACTGCCAAGATATACTCTGACTTCTGCTCCTGATAGTGAAAGATTTTTGCTACCAGTATTATTTCTGTTTGTGTAATCATGAATATAAAACCTATATAACCCTTCAGTTTGATTGTAAATTGTTGTAGTTTCTGGGCCATAACTACTTACATCATCGCGATCCAGATCAACATATTTCTCCCCGTCCTGATAATATGTCTTATTTCCGTAGTATACATGAAAACGTCCGTTAACACTTGGTCCTGTCAAATGGGAATCCAAGTCTCTCGGATATTCACCCCAAGTAAGAACAATTCTCGTCTGACCTTCTGGTATTATTGGAGATATTACACCGTTTTGACCGTTATTAAATAATCCACCTATCGAAACAGCATAGAAATATGCTGTTATGAAACCTTCTCCTGATATCTCTCCAGTGTAACTTCCCGCATCCAATTGAACCTCATATATACCATATGAATCCGTTGTAGCTTCTTTAACAACTTCACCCGATGTGGTATTGATACCTTCACGAAATTTTATTGTTAAGCCTTCAACACCACGACCATCAAGAGCATTAGTAATTACGCCTGTTACTGTTCCTTTCCCACTATGTTCTTCATCAATAACTTTTAATTCAGGATTATATGTTGTCAAGCCTTCCTGAACATTTGTGTGTGCATATGTAGATATGTATCCGTCCTTTTCAATAAGAATATAATAATCACCAGGTTCAAGGTATAACTCATATGAACCATCTTCATATGTTGACGAAAAAGCATAGTAATTTGAATCTCCTTTTCTTTTATACACTATTACTGAAGCATCTTCAATTCCAATTTTATCAACTGCATCAGTAACTTTCCCGGTCAATATGCCATATGTTTTTGGAGGTATCTTTTCTTCTGCTTGTTCTCCTATTGCCCTTTCTACCGCAGCTTCTGCATTTAAAATATTTCCGAAAAACACAGACTCTTTTTCGTCGTTTTTGTATGTTACAGGTCTATCCGCGGTACCAACTATTATATTTTTTACTTGTTTTCCCGTCAAATCAGGATTAACCGCCCATACCATAGCTGCAACACCCGCAACATGAGGCGCTGCCATCGATGTGCCTGTTGAGAAATCATATGTATCAGAGATTGTCTGTTCAGAAAAAACATCATACTCAGTATACGTGCTGAATATATTTGTGCCTGGGGCAAGTATATCTACTCTATCGCCGTAATTTGAATCCACATTTTTATCATAACCCTTATGATTCCCTAAAGGCCATGTAACTTTATTTTTTACATTACCAACAATTAAAATTCTTTTATTGATTTCTCCATCGTTTATGGAACACATATAATTATTATATTTTGCATCAATATTATAATTTCCTGCTGATTGCACAAAAATAAAATCATATCCATTGTTTATCAACCGTTTCATAAATGGTGTCCAATACTGCTGAGGTATTTCAATATGTTTTCTTAAAATATCCGGAGTTATTTCATTATTATAAATAGCAGCTAAATCTTACCTTAGTGGCAGCACCTTATCAGATCTTTATTCAACATGATTTGCATTTTCCTGTGAATGTAAAATATAATTTGATGTAATGATTTGAGTGAACATATCTTTCTGGTTTTCATTATACTGGAATCCGGTTAATTTTGTAAATACAAATTGCATAAACTGTCTGTTTTTATGTTTAAAAAGGTTTTTTGACCGTTTTTACATGAAAAAGGACTGTTTACGCAAAAGGTATTGACAGGGTATACCATGTGTGGTATGCGGTATATATGCACAAGCATCTCACACAAGTACCTCATGAAGATTAATTTCAAGTTCTCTAAAAACACTCGATTTTATTGTGTCTTTATGAGAATATACTTCAGGACGCCCGTACTTTTTATCTTTGTCAAGGGCAAAAACCATTATTGTTTTTTCATCAGGTCTTATAAGCCAATACTCCAATACAGCAATGAAGAGTGAAAATTCTTCGGGATAAACTTGACATAAAACCTGGCCAAATTGTGCTATATATGGTATAATAGAACATGG
>JAAYGP010000037.1 GCA_012727625.1 Clostridiaceae bacterium | reverse complement strand
TTCTTCAGCTATGCCTTTATCTATATGTATCTGCTATGAATTCCATGTTTTATTCTTTATACTTATGATTTTTCGTTCGTTTCCCGTCCGTTTTAAATCTCAAAACACTTTCTATTCATTCAACACTGTATAAATAATGTGGATTTATATTTTTTGGTGTTTTTGACGGTCAATTTTTGATGTGTTATTCTGATTATAGGATAAGCAAATTCCTATCATAAAACATGGCATTCCTGGACTGCACGCGTTAAAACATATTGAATCCCGCTTTGCTGAGTTCTTCACAGATTTCATGGCTTGTAATCCAAAGCTCTGAGCTTAGTCTACAGATTCCATTCTACCCCAATTCGATTCATCCAGCAATACCAAACGCGGATACTCTTTTTGCAGCTTATCCACAAGGGATTTGTTGGGATCATTCCTGTCAAGCTTTATATAAAGCCGTCCGTCAGTGCCAAGCCTTTCAAAAATCTCTTCAATAAAAATAGCCTGATTTTGCCCTCCAGCCCCTCATCTCCCGGGTGCGGGATAAGACAAAGCTTTCCGCTGAATGCATTGCAGCCTACCTTTATTCTGATAATTATATCCTGAATTAAATGATAAATACCGTAAAACGCAAATAAAAAAGCAATGATATAAAACGTCATGGTTCCCACATCCAAAACATCATCCCATACCATTCTATGCAGGTTGATAACATTTTTGTGACGCAATCAGGCCTCCCAGTTCAATGCTTTATATTATCAGACCGTAGCAATGCACTATCATGCATGGTAACAGCCGCCATCTGATTTTGATTCTTTTTATTGCTTTAAAATAAAGCCGTTGCAAATGTGAAAACCATTATATGAACTGCTGCCGTTCTGTCAGAACCTGAAATAGATAAAGGGATTAAAGCTCTCTCCTGTCAGATACATGATTGATATCAACAGAACTATAAGACTTAAAGCATCACAGGATATCTTTAAAAGAGTGCTGTTTCCGTTTTCAATTTTTTTCTTCACCAGGCTGAACAAAGGCAACGATGCTGTTAAAGCTAATGCAAAATATGGTATTACATAAAGGAGATTCTGATAATTTGTAATGATATCAATTTTGTTAACAGGTACATATATGAACATTCTTTTCAAAAAAACTGCCAGATGTTCAAGGTTTTCAACCCTGAAAACCACCCACCCGACGACAACGAAAAACAATGTATAAATTCTGCGTATAAATGTTGGGATCTTTTCGATGATTCGGCTAAACACATACTTTTCCAAAACCAGCAGCACAAAATAGTAAAGCCCCCAAATTACATAGTTCCAGCTTGCGCCATGCCATAACCCCGTCAGAAACCACACTATGGCAAGATTTTTAATAACCCTGGCAGTTGTCCCCCTGTTCCCTCCAAGAGGTATATATACATAATCCCTGAACCACGTTCCAAGAGATATATGCCACCTTCTCCAAAATTCCGTAATGCTTTTTGATATATAAGGATAATTGAAATTTTCCATGAAATTAAACCCAAAGACCTTTCCCAGACCAATCGCCATGTCGCTGTATCCCGAAAAATCGAAATATATCTGGAATGCATAGGCCAATGCTCCGGTCCATACAAGCAAAGTGCTGACATTAGCAGGATCGCTGTTAAAAATCGTATCCGCTGCGAGGCCCATTTGATTTGCCAGAATAACTTTTTTAGCCAGTCCGGCAATGAATCTTTTTAATCCGTCTGCAACCATTGAAACAGATTCGCGCCTGTTCTCAAGTTCATATTCAACATCTGAATACCGGACTATGGGTCCTGCGATAAGCTGCGGAAAAAGCGTAACATAGGTGGAAAAAGGTATTATTTTTTTCTGGGCTTTTACATTGCCAAAATAAACGTCAATTGTATACGACATGGTTTGAAAGGTATAAAAGCTTATTCCAACGGGCAGCGGCAGCTGATGCACTACCAGGCTTGTCCCTGATATGGCATTGATGATCTCTGTTATAAACCCTGCGTATTTAAAAAAGCCTAAAAGTCCAAGATTAACAGTAAGAGAGAGTATTAAACACAGTTTAGCCCGGTTCTTTTTCCCCGTCTCCCTGTACTTTTCAACAAGCTGGGCGAAAGTGTAATCATTCAGAATGGAAATTATCATTATGCCAATATATATGGGCTCACCCCAGGCATAAAAAATAAGAGAAAAAATTAATAATATAAGGTTTTTAAGATTTCTGCCAGGTAACGTAAAGTAAAAAAGCATAACAGTCAACAGAAATACGAACAAAAAAGTCATGCTGCTGAAAACCATATTATCCTCCGGAATTGCCAATCAAATGCAGTTCATTGGTATGAAAGTAGTACGGACCGAAAAATAACACCTCATGAACATCATTTTCAGTAATAAATTCTTTAAAATTGAAAGGAGCTCCGTTTTCCTTCTCATAATACCTTAAGTCAACAACATAGGTTTTATTAAAATGTGCTGCAATAAATTCCAAAACCGAGTTTCCGAAAGAGTCTATAAACATAAGCAAATTATCTTTCCCGGGTTGATTAAAGCCATATTCCACTATTCCATAATCCCAGCCATTGCAATTCCCGTAATGGTTGGACCCATCTTCCTTTGGATAGTCTCCCTTAAGATAATCGCTTTTCTTTCCGTAAATGCCTTCCTTTCCATTAATAAGGGTGCTGTATGAGGGTAGCTCCGCCCAGAGAAACGTAAAATCATCGGATATGGTAAAGTCATTTATAATCCTCGATTTGCTGCCGTTTGTTTTCAAGCCTTCAATCTGAACAATTGAAATATCAATTAATTCTTCATTTTCGCCTTTTATAAGCTGAATGGCTTTTTTGTAGCCTTCAAACTGACCCTTTGCATTCCAGTGATGATCCGTCTTAAAAAATAGGTTCTGATAATCGGAAACGGATTGAATCAGCAGCTTATCATGCTTAATTTTCGGATCCAATAGACTGACATAATTATTTAAAATATTATGCGGAAATGAACAATTGAAAAAATCAGCATCTATATCGGTTTCAATATATAACAAATAGAAATTTACATCAGGGTGATCTTTCACAAGCTTGTTATAGCAAGCTGCTCTTTTCTCCAATAAAGGCATATATATATCAGCGGCTACAGGAGTGTACAGCAGATGGTTTGAAGAATTTATTTCAAGAATATTAGCTCCCCTTGGAATGATTTTGTAGGATACATCCGTGCTAAAGCCCGCATTGTATGTTAATGCATCATAGAAATGCATTATTTGCCCGCTGCTATCCACTACTTTATCAGGCTTTGTTTCGATTGCCGCCTTATTGGGATCTGTATCTTCTGTATTATGTGTTATTGTATTACCCTGTATATTTAATGGGGAGGTGATTTCATCCGGTTTTGCCGGTTCGGTTGCAAAATTATTATTGCTTTCGTTTCTTTCAGAACTTGTTGTGTTTTCCGAAGCGTTTTCATTTAAACTTTCACCTAAGGCGCTTTTTAAGCCGCTCTGTGAAAGTTCCCCGTCATGCTCCGCGGAATTCTGGTTTTTTGCCTCATTATCAACCTTAACCGGATTATGAGCAGTTTGTGGTTTTTTTTCTATACTGACGGTATAAAAGGCAGACATGGATTTTAACGCCAGTGATTTTATGTAATTATATGTGCTTTTAAAATTTTCTCCGAAAACCAATTGATCCGACAAAGCTTTTTCAAGATTCTGCTGATAGCTTGTGTCTATTATGCTTTGAAAGGTTATTGAGGGGAAGGGCTGAAGATCCCTGTTTTCAATGTATGAAACTGATTTAACACCTCTTATTGGTATTACAGCAACCAATGATATTAAAATTATTAGAAATAAGAATATAAAAGCAATATGCCGTCTCATAACGCACCGCATTATTTCATAATATTTCCTAAATAATAGCATATTGAGGGCACGGTGTCAACCAATTACATCTATCCGCAAAAGTCAAATTTTTGCAATATCACTGGTATTTGTCCATTTTTTCCGACACACAAATAAGTTCGCTTACCAGCTCCTTAACAAAATTGGCTTCATTAAGATTCTCAGAAGTAAGCGCATCTGCCTCTTCCACATTTGCAACTGTCTCTTCACTTACTGCTGAAATTTCATTGATGCTATTGATAATTTTATTGTTGGCCATAAGTACGTCATTGATTTTTATCTCCGTGATAGAGAATAATCTTTCCCGAAAGGCCTTTCGTAGGAATTGGGCTCGACTAATACAGAAAGTCTATCATACTGACCCTCTTGTGTGCCCAAAATGCAATGGGAATATGAAAATTATTGCTTTCATCGAGGAGGAGGATACCATACGGCAGATCTTGAAGCATCTGGGG
>JAAYGP010000353.1 GCA_012727625.1 Clostridiaceae bacterium | reverse complement strand
GTATAATATATAATGGGGGGGGGGAGTATTTTGACATCTTTGATCTACAGAAATGATAATATCATAATTACACAAACATCCGACGGGTTTTTTCTTGAGTCATTTAAACCCGGCATGACCGTTGACGGTTTTTTTGAAATAATAAATCAATTTCCATGTATTCAGGTAACAAGTGTCCTCGCCATAAAAAAAGTTTTGACAAATGCTCCGGCGGGCCCGGAGTTATTTGCTGTTCCCAAAGAACGCATCAAGGTTGAAATCTCCGAGGATAAACTGAGCGCTCATATAACCTTGAACCTGACACCTGAAGAACTTGGCATGGATAAACGTAAAGAGCTTACAATGGATGTAATGGACGCCCTGAAAAAGGCAGGTGTTAATTATGGCATTATGCTTAATGCCTTAAAGGGCGATTTACCTGCCGGCGAACCAATTCTCATAGCTCGCGGCACCCCGGCTGTCGATGGAACAGATTCCGTAATAAAAATGTATGAGGTTAATGAACCGAAACCTCAGGTTGTTGATGACGGAAGGGTTAACTTTTATAATTTGAATCTCATACATAAAATCAAGGCAGGCGACTGGCTGGGCGAGAGAAGTGATGCTGTGCCCGGTATACCGGGCAGGAACGTCCTGGGGTTTGAAATTAAGCCGACAGACGGTGTTGTTCTGCCTTTGCATTACGATCGTGAGTCTGTGGAATTGGTCAGAGAGGGCAACAAGGATGTATTATATTCCATTAAGGACGGGGCTGTGCATTACGTGGGGGAAAATATTGCTGTTCATGATGTGCTGGAAGTTAACGGCAATGTTGATTTTAATACGGGAAGCATTGATTTTCCAGGCTTTATCACAGTAAGGGGAAGCGTGGAGGAAAACTTCAGTATTCGCGCTTTGAAAGACATTGAAATAAATGGTGAATACGGCATTGGCGGCGTAGATAAAATTGAAAGCCTTGATGGTAATATATACTCTCGTGGAGGCATAGCTGGGAAAAACAAAGCAAAAATTATCTGTAAAAAAAACCTGTACGTGAAATATCTGGCTGATGTTGATGTTGTTTGTGAGGGCAACGTCTATGTGGGCTTTTACATTAGAAACTCCAGCATACGGGCAAAACAGGTTATTGTTGACTCTCCGAGGGGACAAATCGTAGGCGGTAAAATTGATGCGGATATACGAGTTGAATGTGCGGATATTGGAAATTGGACGGAAAACAGAACACAGATCATAGTCCGGGGTTTTAACCGTGCTGTTCTGCAAAATAGACTTGAAGAAATTGTTGCCGCGGTAAAGGAGAAGAAAGCTCTTCTTGTTAAGCTTAAGATGCTGCTGAAAAGACCTGAAAACAAGAATATGGGAACTGATGACCTTACCATTATGCAAAAAACCCGTCATCATACACTTCGGATGGTTCAGGAAGAAATCAAAAGCCTTGAAAGGGAAAGGCTTAATATAGCCAATTATATGAGAACACCCGGAGAGGGCGCAGTTATTGTAAAAAAAAGAATTTATCCGAAAGTTAAGCTTACAATACAGAATGTAACCTTGGAAGTGTCTGAGGAAATGTTAGCCTCCACTTTCATCGTCAAAGACGGGGAAATCCATCCTATCTGAACTATTGTCTACTGTTCACACCCTGATTCAGTTACTGAGCATGTCAGATATTGTGCGATAGCGGAAACAAGAGCTTCGCTTCGCTAAAGTTTCTTTCTATTGCACAATATCTTTTAAAAGAACCTGTAAACAGTGATCTATTGCCCGGTTTTTGACGCCCTTTTATCCATATAGGCTGTAAGTTCTTTCGCCAATTCTCTTATATATTTCTGAGCATTGGCGGAAGATTCTCCTTTTGTCAGAACAACTAATATAAAAGGATTTTTGCAATATATTATTCCCGCATCGTTGTAAGCCCCTGCACTGTCTGCAGTGCCTGTTTTATGTGCCACCGGATATTTATAATCAAATCCTGCAGGTATCCTGCTGTTATATACATTTGCAACAAGAGCCCTGTTTAAGCATTCCATGTAATAGTTTTCATCCTTTTCTTTGTATACGTCTTCCAAAATCTTACCCATATCCTTCGGGGTTATTTTTCCGCCAACCTTTGTTGTTCCATGCCTTTTTATATTATTTTCCCTTGAGTATCCGACTGCCGGGCTGATCTCCCCATAAACAGGTGAATTCAGTATACCATACTCCTCAAGTATTCTGTTTGTCCTTTCCCGCCCAATCAGGCGCAGCATTGTGTTAAACAAATTGTTATCCGAATGGCTGACCATTTTATGCAGGGTTGGCAGCAGCATAAATTCCTGATTTGTAACATTGTCATAGTATGTTTTGTCAACCGATAGTTCGCCCTTTTCAATCAGACGGTAAGCCACATAAGCCATTTGCAGTTTAACAACGGATGCGGCGCGAAAATAGCCGTCCGTGTTTCCGTCGTATTCATCAAAAACGGTAAGGTTTTCATTTATGCCAAACTCATAGCCTGTTTTTAGCTCTTTTACATAAACCCCCACCAAATTCTTTATATTTGATTTTCCTGCTGCTTTATCAGCTATATCTTTTATATCCATGCAAAATTGAGGATCATTATTATTATCGCCGCACAACAGCAGCTCTTTCTCTTGCTCCTGCGATGATAAATTATCGGCTGGGCTCTCCTGCTGCTGCAATGTTTTTTCTGCTTCTTCCGTTACATTTTCATACGCCCCCAAAATACCATTCAGGGGCTTAAAGTTATAATCACTGATATGCTCAGGTATATCGAAGCGATCAACAACTTTGCCAGGAGAAATTGGGAATTTTGCCGTTATTGGCAAACAGTCAGGGTTTAACTCTGAAAGAACCAAATATGATTCATCCAACACAAAATCAATGTTGCCTGTCAGGTAATCACGGTTAATATTATGACTTTCCCCAATACTGCACAAAACGGCAGGATAGAACACCGTTAGTATGAAAAATTTCAGAATCAGACTGTAAAACTTCCGGGTCTTCAACTTGCTGTCCCCTTAATAAATTCTCCATACTATGTTTATTAAAAAAGGGGACAAAAGTTTCCACTCCCGTGAAATTTTCAATTACGAGAAATAATGCTTATGAATAATATTCTGAAAAGAAAGACTCCTGATATTCAGCACAGGCTTAAAAAGGTTATTCTATGGCATGCGCAGCAAAGGAGCACTGTATATTCAGTACAACAAAGGATTACTTGATAACCCTTCTGATACCCAGAATATTACCGCCGTACCTGGACAAGTTGCCAATTACTACTTTGCCTTTGCTTGAAGATGCATGAATGAACTGATTACCGCCGATGTAAATTCCAACGTGACCCAGTGTGTAATCATTGTATCGGTCAAACAAAAGAATATCTCCCGGCTTTATGTTGGTCCTGTCAACTTTTATACCTACCCCGGCATATTCTTTCGCTGAGCGTGGAACTTTAATATTGAACTTTGCATATACATATTGTGTAAAGCCTGAACAATCAAAACCTTTTGGGGTTGAGCCTCCATAAACGTACGGAACACCCAAAAACTGCTTTGCATATTCTATAACAGCAGCAGCCTTGTCGTCATTATAGGCAAGATTAGCGGACGAACGGGATATGGACACATTTTCAGAGACCACATACTTAGCCAGACAATATCCCTGAATGCCGCTGCTTGTGATAACCAATGCCCAGTCTCCCTGCTTCTCAATGAACTGGACACGGTTGCCCATGGTCAGCGTTGCCAGTTTTTCGGTTTCAGCACTCGGACCTTTACGGACATTCAGTTTATCGGCGTTAATGTACTTGTAAACCGGGGGAAGCGAATCAACCACATATTGCGCCAGCACATAACCCTCAATATTACCGGAGGTTTTTATTTTAATGTATTCTCCCTCCACATCAAAGCTTTGCACCCGATTACCCTTTTCCAGTGTACCAAGCTTTTCGGTTTCAACACTTGGCCCTTTTCGGATATTCAGTTTATCGGCGCTGATATATTTGTAAACAGGGGGAGGCGATTCAGACACATATGCGTCCAAAACATACCCCTCGATTTTATCGGAGGTTTTTATTCTGATATATTCACCCTCAACGTCAAAACTTTGCACGCGGTCGCCTTTTGAAACAGTGGCAAGCTTTTCAGTATCAACGCTTGGTCCTTTTCGCACATTTAATGTATCTGTTATATATTTATATACAGGCTCACCTGAAATATCAGCCTGATCCTTTTCACTTGCAAGATCCGGCTCCTGCCTGGCGCCGGCTTCTTTCCCCTCCGTCAATGAATCAGCTGCATTGACCATAAAAGTTTCTTCTTTTATGCTTAATGAAACGGTTGGCTCAGTTACCTGAGGATAAGACTGATTTTCAGTTATACCGGATATGTTACCTGTGTCAGCTTCTGAATTTATGTATGTTATGTCATTGTTTAAACTTATGTCAACGGATTTGAACCGGTTGTTACCTGAAGACATGCTTTTTATGTTATTATACTCACACAACAAGGCTGATGACATCAGATTTGCGGTTGCTCCCGCATACCTGGTGTTCCCGGATATTAACGCTATACCTGAAACAGCTACAATTAAAACCACCAGAATTTCCGTTCCCCGTTTTACCAGGGTCGAATTACCCATTGTTCCTCCTGCCTGGCTTGCGAAGTTATCTGACGGGGCCCGGTCAGTGTCCCCTGCATGCTTTGTAATTCAGGTTCGCCCTCTGTTAACTCCGCTATTAAATTAACCAATATTCAGCCACGTTTGATAACTTAGTAATAATTATGTAAACAAACTCCTATACATAGTATATTCCTGAATACATAATTTGTACACTTTTTAAAACGAACCCCCGGATATCCATCCTTGTTCAACGGATCAGGGTTCTTAAAAAGTCCCTTACATTTTTGCTCAACGTTCATTGTTTAAAATAGTTTTAAGTTTCAATTTTTTTCATGCCTTTTGTTCGTTTGTAATATTGTATCACTTAAATTTTTATACTACAAGTAATTACCTGTAAAAATTCTCTTTCCTTTTTCATTGAAAGTGACTGTTCATACCCTTGTTCAGTTGCCAATCAGGTCAGATATTGTGAAATTGCAGGAATAAATCATTGTTACATAGCAAAACTCCTGTTTGCAACAACAACAAACAGGAGTTTTGCAGATACGGTCGGTTAGTATGTTAACATAATACCCTCAGGTTTTGCCTGGTTCCCAGTATATCTGTTTCGGCTTATACGTCAGTATTTTATCAGAAACCCGGAGGGTATGTATGATATTTCCTATACGCAGGTGTATCCTCCATCAACCGGAATTATTACACCCGTTACATAGGAAGAAGCAGGTGAGGCAAGATAAACAGCTGTTGAATCCAATTCACCTTCGTTACCATAACGTCCAAGGGGCACTGTTGCTTTCATATAATTTGAAAACGATTCTGTCTTAAGAGTGTCGGCAGTAAGTTCTGTTTCAAAATAACCCGGGCATATAGCATTTACTGTGATTCCATATTTTGCCCATTCAGCAGCAAGAGCCCTTGTGAAATTAACAACCCCGCCTTTGGCAGCATGATATGCTGAGCTTGGAAGAGCCATATTCCCAACAAGACCATACATGGAAGATATTGTAACGAATTTGTATCCTGATTAGTACTTAGAGTAAAATTTTCGTAGGCAAAACAAAAAAATAAGGGAAGAAAGTCGAAACCCTCTTCCCATAATCACGATTTTCCTGTAGTTTAGAAGTG
>JAAYGP010000352.1 GCA_012727625.1 Clostridiaceae bacterium | reverse complement strand
TCTTTAGACAAATAGCTGCTTCATATTTACACTAAATACATAATTTAGATGGCGGCTGTTGGCCAAACAGTCGCCATTTATTATTTTAATCCATTAAATAAAGAATTATCGGACATAACATATTTTTATAATAATATTGAAAAATCATAGTAAAAAAGGTATTGCAAAACATATTCAGGCATATTATAATACAGCCGTGTTGAACATTTTATGTTCTGCAAAGCTTTTGTTTTTGAAGACTATAACATCAAAGGGGCGCATTATAACACATAAGCGGTAACTGAACCGTTTAAAAATCAGTCAAAATAAAATAATTTTTTTCCGAGGAGAGCACATGATAAAAGTATTGGAGGAACCGAAAATAAAGACAATCAAGGAATTGCTTAATGAATATTTGTCAAAAGAACGCAATTATAAGGGTGAAAAGCTTATTTTCGAGGGTGTGGACGGCAGAGATGTATACAATATCACCGCTCCCTTTGAAGATGAAGGCGAACTTGTAATTGCAGGCCGTGTTGAGGCAAGAGATTCGGAATATTCTGATATTATATTCTTCACCTGTTCCGATAATGTATGGAGACCCAGAAGAAATACCATAAGTTTTAAGCTGCAGGACCCATTCGTAACAAGAATAAACGGAGAGCTTGTCTTTGGTGGGGTCGAAGTTCGCCCGCATCCTGAAAAGCATGGTTATTTGTGCTGGAAAACTTTATTTTTCAGGGGTAAAACAATAAACCAGCTGAAATATTTCGCAAAAGGCCCCGTTCTTATGAAAGATATCAGGCTGATACAGCTGAAAGACGGTCGTATTGGTGTCTTTACAAGACCTCATGGAAAAATCGGAGGGCGCGGAACCATTGGCTTCACCATAATTAATACTCTCGATGAACTTAACCCTGAAACAATAATGAATGCCAGATTAATCAGGAACCAATTCATAAAGGAAGAATGGGGCGGCGTAAACGAGGCACATTTATTGAAGAATGGCCTGATAGGCGCGTTAGGACATATAGCCTGCTATGACATGTATAGAAACAGACATTATTATTCCATTGTATTTTCACTTAATCCCGAAACCGGTGAAACATCTCCTCTTGAAATTATTGCAATACGTGATGACTTTGAAGAAGGAGCTGCTAAAAAGCCTGATTTGGCAGATGTAATCTTCAGTGGCGGCCTTATCCGGGAAAACAATGGAAAAGCAACCCTATATGCAGGTGTTAGTGACGCGGAAGCGCACAGGATTGTAATTCCTGACCCTTTTATCCAGTATGAAATATAAATATATTTAAAACCACTGTTCTGATCAGATATTGTGTAACGGCAAAACCAGGAGATTTTTTCACAAGGGATGTGTTTTGCTGAAGTTCTGCAATGCGATGTCTGAAAACAAAACTTTCATGTGGTATAAAAAGAAAAGTAACCATTTTCACACATAGTTATATTATGTAGTAAAAGTATTTCTATGTGTGGTGAAAAAAATGGAAACTTTGGCTTTCGGTTCTCGTGGTCCCTATGTTAAGCTTATTCAAAGTTTGCTTTCAAGAATAGGATATAACCCGGGTGCCGTTGATGGTATATTCGGTACACAGACCAGGCAGGCTGTTATCGCTTTCCAAAGGGATAACGGCCTTGTTCCTGACGGAATCGTAGGGCCTGTAACATGGAATTATTTTCAGAGTTTTTTGCGCGGATACGACACATACACCATCAAACCGGGCGATACTCTGTATAAACTGGCACAATGTTATTATACGACTGTAAATGCAATTCTTACGGCAAATCCGTGTATTAATCCGCTTTATCTCAGGGGTGGACAGATAATTACCATTCCTTATGGTATTGATGTGGTTTTTACGGATGTAGATTATACTTATGAAATTCTGGAAACCGATATTGACGGCCTTGAAGCAAGGTACCCCTTTATTGAAACCGGCGTGATAGGACAAAGCGTACTTGGAAAAAACTTGTATTACATCCGTTTGGGAACAGGGCCTGTAGAGGTTCATTACAATGCGGCACATCATGCCCTTGAATGGATAACCACTCCGCTGCTAATGAAATTCATTGAAAATTTCCTGCGGGCATATGCACAGGGTACAACAATCCGTGGGTACAATATCCGAGAAATATGGAACAGCACAAGTATTTATATCGTTCCCATGGTTAATCCTGATGGCGTAAACCTTGTGCTGGAAGGGTTAAAACCTGATAATCCATACTACAATCAGCTGCTTCAACAGAATACAACAGGGCTTCCTTTCTCACAGGTGTGGCAGGCCAATATCCGGGGTACAGATTTGAACCGCAACTAACCTGCATGCTGGGAAGATGCAAAAGCGCAGGAACCGTCCCTTGGAATATTTGGACCCGGCCCGACCCGATATGGTGGACCCTCTCCCCTTTCAGAGCCTGAAACCCGCGCAATGGTTAATTTCACAAGGGCGTATAATTTTAAGCTGGTTTTGTCTTACCATACCCAGGGCCAGGTTATTTATTGGCTTTACAAAAATATGCAAATTCCGCGCGCTCGCCAGATTGGTGAAATTTTCTCCCGGGCAAGCGGTTATGCCCTTTCGTTTACACCTTATGAAGCTGCTTATGCCGGCTTCAAAGACTGGTTCATTGAAGAATTTCAAAGGCCGGGATACACAATTGAAGCAGGACTGGGAAGAAATCCGCTTCCCATTACTCAGTTTAACTCTATTTACAACAGCAACGAGGAAATACTGCTTCTTGCTCCCATTGTGTGAATATATGGAATAACACGCATGGTTTTCCATATAAATAATAAACAGCAGGCTTGAACTCATACAGCCTGCTTTTATATAGTCTGCTTTTTGTTACTCGCGAACATCCCTGACTTTTTGGTAAAAAAACGTTCGAATCGGTTTCAGTCCAAATTTAGCACTTGAGATTATTTGCTCTGTATTGCCCAGAAAAAGAATCCCGTCCTGAGCCAAAACCAGATTAAACTTCTTATAAACCATATACTTTGCTTCTTCCGTAAAATAAATCAAAACATTCCGACAGATGATAAGATCATTTTCCTTTGGATAATCATCAGCCAAAAGGTTAATCTGCCTGAATTCAACACAACTTATCACATCTTCGGAAATTTTATATGTATTTTCGTTTACCTTTGAAAAGTATTTATTTTTAAACTCCAGGGGAAGATCCTTAATGCTTCTCTCATGATAAACACCCTGTTTTGCTTTTTCTATTGCTGCCAAATCAATGTCGGAAGCCAGTATTTTAATTTTGTCCAGAGGCACAAATTTGTTTAGTATCATAACCAGTGTATAAGGCTCATCACCGGTTGAACAAGCGGAGCTCCAGATTTTTATATCGGCAAAATCCTTCTTTGCGGATCTTAGCATCGGAATTATAACATCCTCCAACAGTTTCCACTGGCCCGGATTTCTGTAAAACTCGGATACATTGATAGTCATATAGTTTACAAAAATGTCATACAATCTCCTGTCTTCCATCATAGCGTGAAAAAAAGACATAAAACTTTTAAAACCATGCTTTTCAGCCAGAGATGTCAGACGGCGTTTCATCTGCTTTTCCTTATAAAGCTTTAAATCTATACCGGACTGCAAATAAAAAGCTTCAACAAACTCATTATAATCAATCATCTTAGCCTCCTGCCAATTTCATTGTAACATTGCTGTTCAGAATTATCTGTCAGTAGAAGAAATACAGCATGAAATCTTTATAACAGCATTAAAACAACACAGGAATTTTTTCAATTGCATAACATTCCGGATCAAAAAAAAGCCACATTAAATAAGACCGGATCATCCGGTCTTATCTTTTATATCGGCATATTCGGTTTACTGGTTTATCAAATCCCCGATTGTGTTTGTCAATTCTTCCACATGACTTGTCGGTATGTCATCATCATCATTTACAACTTCTTCCTCGCTGCGGACGGGATCAATGGGCTCAACATCGCGGATACTAAGACTGATTTTTTTAAGTTCAGGATTTACCTCCAGAACTTTCATCTGAACTTTCTGACCAACTAACAATACTTCATCGGGTTTTCCAAGGCGTACATTGGAAATCTGTGATATATGGACAAGTCCCTCTATTCCCTCTTCAAGCTCTACAAAGGCACCAAAGGGAACTAATCTGACTATTTTGCCCTCTACCGTGTCACCGACAGAATACTTGCTTTCAACATTGTACCAGGGGTTGTCTTCTGCTTTTCTGTATCCCAGGGAAATTTTCTGTTTTTCCTTGTCAAAACCAAGAATTCTGACTGTGACTGTCTGACCAACCTTTAAAACATCGGACGGACGGTTTATTTTCTTCCATGAAAGCTCGGATATATGGATTAAACCGTCAACCGCGCCCAAATCAACAAAAGCACCGAAATTGGTAAGACTCTTAACCGTGCCTGTGTATTCTTTTCCAACTTCAACTTCTGTCCAGAATGCTTCGAATTTGGCTTCTTTTTCTTTCTCAATTACATTTCTGCGGGAACCAACCACCCGGCGTTTATTTTTCGACATCTCAACAACTTCGAATTTTACTTTTTTTCCGAGGAATTCATTAAGATCCTTAACATAGCGATCACTGACCTGAGATGCAGGATTGAATACACGAATACCTTTGTAACTGGCAACCACTCCGCCGTTTACCACTTCTCTGACAACAGCCTCAAGGGGATTTTTCTCATTAAAGGCCTCTTCAATTTCTTCCATTCCTTGTATTGTTTCGACTCGCTTTTTTGACAATAGAACATTTCCGTCGCCATCATTTATTTTAATTATATAAACAAGGATTTCGTCTCCTTCCTTTAAATCTTTCTCAGGGTCAAAATCCGGATCATCCAGGAATTCTTCCATTGAAATTGTTCCGTCTGCTTTGTAACCGAGATCGACAAATACCTCACTGGTGTTATAGCCGATAATGCGGCCCTTTACAATCTCACCGGACCTGAGGCTGCTGACTTCAGACTCCTCGAAAGCCTCCTTAAAGGACATTTCAGTCTCCTGTTTGTTAATCATTTCTTCCATTGTCTCAAAAACCTCCTTGACTACCCAGTCCGGCGTTGAAGCCCCTGCGGTAATCCCAATTGTGTTAAAATTCTTTATATCCAATGCCGGTAAATCCTGCACTGTTTCGATTTTATACGTCAACGGGCAATTTGCTGAACATATTTCAAACAGCTTTTGTGTGTTTGAGCTGTTTGAACCTCCAATAACAATCATCACGTCTGAAGATCTGGATATTTCGTCTGCTTCCTGTTGGCGCTTTTCTGTTGCCCTACATATTGTATCAAATTTCACGGCATTTGCAAACTTTTTCTTAATAAATGAGAAAATCTCCTCATACTTTTCAGGTTTCATAGTTGTTTGGGCAACAACACATATATCTTCTTCCATATCAGGCAATTCGTGTACTTCACTGATTTCCGACACTATATATGCCTTATTGTCACACCAACCACTTATACCAATTACTTCCGGGTGCTGTTTATCACCGACGATAATAATACGAAAGCCCTCTTTATGCTTCTCATTTACAAGTTTATGTATTCTTTTGACATCGGGGCATGTTGCGTCGTGAATAACAGCTCCTTTTTGGGAAATTGCCGCATACACATCCTTCCCTATTCCATGGGCTCTGATTACAACATTATCACCCATCTGCAGCTCATCAACATTTCTGACACACCTCACACTAAGCTCGTTCAATTTTTCAGTCACCTGACGATTGTGTATCAGTTCTCCAAATGCGCATGTGTTTTCAGGATTCTCCCGACATGTTTCAAATGCAAGTTTTACTGCCCTGTTTACACCAAAGCAAAAACCAGCTTTTTCAGCCAATACTATTCTTGCCATAGACCCCTCCAATGAAAACAACGAATAAACACAATTTGCCTTAATCGTTGCTGTAATCATTTAAAGAATATATTTTTTCCATAAGATCTTCCGCCATTTTCTGCATTTCTGCCTTTACCACCTTATCTCCCGGTTCATAGGGAAGATATACGGGCTTGCCATAAACAACCTTCAGCTTTGAAAAGAGCCTGTAATTACCGAATATCCCGACAGGAACAATTGGCGCTCCAGACTCCAGCGCGAATAAAATCGCCCCGTATTTAGGTTTTACTTTCTTTTTGCTTTTATTCCTCCTGGTTCCCTCAGGGAAAATTCCTACCGCTTTCCCATCATTTAAAAGATTTAACGTTGTTTTGGCAGAATTTATATCCCCTTTTCCCCTGTTAACCGGATATGCTCCCAAAGCATAAATTATGCCTGATAAAAGCGGAATTTTAAACAGCTCCTGCTTGGCCATGAAATGTATCTTCCTTGGATATAAGTGAGGTGCGAACAAAAACATATCAAGCAGACTAATATGATTTGAACAAAATATTATTGCTCCCTCTTTTGGTACATTTTCAACCCCCTGTAAAGAAACCCTGTAAAACAGTTTAAAATACAGCTTACTCAGATTGCACAAAAAAGCATATAACATCTAAATCCTCGTCCTCACAATATCAAGTATCTTTTTGGCGGATTCCTCTATTGATAAACCGCTGGTATCAAGCAAAATGGCATCATCAGCTTTTTTAAGAGGTGAAACTATTCTGTTGCTGTCATTTTTATCCCGGTACTCCATTTCCTGCTTGATTTCGTCAAATGTCTGTTTTAAAGTCCCCTTTTCCTTTAGCTCTTCGTATCTTCTTTTAGCCCTGTCCTCTGCTGATGCTGTTAAAAATATTTTAACCTCCGCATTTGGCAGCACATGGGTTCCTATATCCCTGCCATCCATTACAACGCTGTTGGTTTTGGCTATTTCCCGCTGAAGGTCAACCATTTTTTTACGAACCTCGGGGAAAACCGCGACATCTGATGAACCCACTGTGACATCCGGTGTCCTTATATCTTCCGTAACATCTTCACCGTCCAGGTAAACCTTTTGCTGCCCGTCCTTATAATCTATTCTGATATCGATATCTTCCACCATCTTCGCCAGGGCAGCGCTGTCCTTTGTGCCAATACCTGATTTTATGGCCTTAAGCGCAACAGCACGGTACATTGCTCCGGTATCAAGATAAAGAATACCCAGTTCCTTTGAAACTATTTTTGCCATTGTGCTTTTCCCGGCACCTGATGGCCCGTCTATTGCTATTTGTATTTTTTTCATGCCATTCCCCCAATCGTTTGTAACACATTTATATAAAAGTTCAGCGAACACAATAAACTGCTCGTTGCCTTATACTGAAACCATATCCCTTGTTTAATGCCTGTGATATCTTACATATAACCTGCAAGGAAACAAACCGGCCATCCTTTTTCCGGATTTGTTTACAATGCCCTGTGACCCAGACCGATGGATATTTCATTAAGATGAAGAAGCCCGATTCCAAAGAATACACATACAGCAATATGCTCACGGTACCTGGCAACGCCTATTTTCCCGCCGACATTAAGCCCGATTGCCTTATTGGTAACCTGAGACAATGCTTCCCTTGTGGCTCCTGCAACAGCACCCTCCTCCAGATGGCTTTCAACAATAACACCTTCTCTTTTTGCAGATACAACAGCTCTTTCGACTATCTTCATTATGGAGGTTATAAAATCGCCACCATAATCAACAGCGCAGGATCTTATGCCCAGACTGTAATATTCCTGCTTCAGCCTTTTTTCTTCTTCCCTGTCGGCTGACAATGCCATCCTTATTGCCGCTCTGACTACATCCTTGCTTCCGAAATCCTTCTGAAACTGTCCCCTTTCCATGAAAACCTCCACAACCAAGAAAGAGTTATCAACGTAATTTCACCGGTTTGGTGCCATCACGCGCAATAATTATAATTGAAACTTTTTCCGTATTAAAACAACTCTTATTAATTATATATAAACAAATCATGGAATACAAGGTAATTGCGTCAATGTTTGAGCAAAGCTTTTCCTACCCGGTGCATACCTTTTGTTAACGGTATGGAGGTTCTGGAATATTTCAGAAACATATTTTCAGTGATGTTTTTTACTATTAGTGAAGTACCGGGTATTTCTTCAAGAACCCATACTTCAAGAACATCACCCTCCATTATTTCAATTGTTACCGGAAATTTTTCAACTAAAAGATAACGCTCTCCGTTTTTATAAATAATAGCCTTGTACATTCTGTATAAACCCAATACATCAAGAGTCACATTACCCTTTTCGACCAATGAATGAAAAGAAGCCATTGGCTCACCCTTATGTTCATCTCCGGGTATTTCGGCAAATATCGGGTAAATACGTGAAATTTGCACCCCAATAAGCAGAATAATCATTATTATGGATAAAAAAATGAACAGGCCGCTCATTCTCATTTTTATCACACAACTTCAAATGAATTATCTGTTTCAGATTTCCGTATTATTCCCATATTCATTTTTTTTAAACAGTCAGACGCTGTTTCCTGCAGTATATCCGGTCGAAAAGGCAATCGTCAGGTTATATCCCCCGGTATAAGCGTCAACATCAATTATTTCGCCGGCAAAATAAAGACCTTTTATAATTCTGGACTCCATCGTGCCGGGATTTATTTCTTTGACATCAACACCGCCGGATGTGACAATAGCTTCATCTATCGGGCGCGCCCCGGTTATTTCACAGGTCATGTTTTTAAAAAGCCTAACAAGATAATGCCGTTCCTCTTTTGAAATCTGGTTAACTTTCTTTTCCGGCGGAATTCCGCTAAGCTTTATCATTACCGGGATTAAAAGACCAGGGAGCAGATCATTCAATGCATTTTTAAACTGTTTCCTTGAATACTTTAAAAAGTCACGCTGTATTCTGGCATCCAGTTTTTCTTCTGACAAAGCAGGTTTTAAGTCAATACCAAGATATACATTCCGAAAACGATACCTGAGAATATGGCGGCTCGCGCTTAAAATCACGGGACCTGTGACCCCGAAATGAGTGAACATCATCTCACCAAAATCTTCGTATATCAGCTGTCCTTTACTGTCAGTCAGCCGAATTGCCGTATTTTTAAGGGAAAGCCCCTGCAAATCCTTTACCCAGGTTTCCTTAATAAGCAAAGGAACCAAGGACGGTTTTAACGGCGTTATTTTATGGCCCGATTTTTCAGCCATTCTATGCCCATCCCCGTCAGATCCCGTTCCCGGATAGGAAACACCACCCGTCGCCAGAATTACTGCATCAAACTTCTTAATTGTGCCGTCAGCCAGCTTTATACCTGTTACCTTGCCATTTTCGGAAATTATATCTTCAACCTTTGCGTTATACACGAATCTGACCCTGTTTTTGACTGCATAACAGATTAGAGTATCCGCAACATCCTTTGCCCTGTCAGATTCAGGGAAAACCCTTCCTCCGCGTTCTGTCTTCAATGATAGTCCCATACTTTCAAAAAAGTCAATTATATCATAATTGGAAAATGAATTGAGTGATGAATAAAGAAATTTCCCATTTCCGGGTATATTAGAAATTAATGTATCCATATCACTGTTGTTTGTGATATTGCATCTTCCCTTGCCTGTAATTCTTAACTTCTTTCCGGCAATATTATTCTTTTCAAATACAGTAACACTGTGGCCCCGCTCCGATGCCTTTCCGGCAGCCATTAAACCTG
>JAAYGP010000351.1 GCA_012727625.1 Clostridiaceae bacterium | reverse complement strand
GGGATATATAGTACATGATTTTCTCATTCCCACTCAAGCATTTCTGGTGGTTTTCCATAACATATGAATAAATGTTTCTGTCTTGCGGAACAGTAAAAGCTTCTATCGTCTTTAAGCAGGGAAATGACTCCATGCCAAACTCAGACATAAAGCGCGGGAATCTTTTTCTGAAATATGTGAAAGGCTCACGTCCGTGCCACACACTCCAGTCATGCATGTCACCATGGTTCTCATCATTGGGTTTATCAAAAGAGCCTCCTGAAGACGGTGAAGACGGCCAGTAAAATATATCAGGAGCCGCCTTTCGGAGGATTTCGGGAATCAGCACCTCATACTGTTTAATGTAATCTGCCTTCAGCTTTGGTGTAAAATTCTCCATTTCCCACTCAACACATGCCCATTCCATTTCATTATTGCCGCATATCAGCCCAAGAGATGCATGATGCCGTATTCTTCCAATATTATAGCTTACTTCAAGACTTATATTTTCCTTAAATTCTTCTGTAAATTCATATAAAGCGCATGCAAACATTAAATCCTGCCAGACAATAATCCCATATTCGTCGCAAAGATCAAAAAAATAGTCTTCCGGGTAAATTCCACCGCCCCAAACCCTGATGCAGTTAAAATTAGCCCTGACACAGCTTTCAATAAGCTTTTTTGTTCTGTTTCTGCTGCATCCGGGAAGGAGACTGTCTTCCGGTATGTAATTGGCTCCCATGGCGAAAATCTTTATACCGTTAACTTCAAAGGCAAAGGATTTCCCCCAGCAGTCATCCTTCCGGCTTACCTTAATTGTTCTTAAACCTGTTCTATATTCTCTCACATCTTGTGTTTTGTCGTCATACAACAATTCAACCTTAACATTATACAAGGGCTGCTCACCATAACCATTTGGCCACCAAAGCCTTGGATTCTCAATATTAATGTCGGTATATGCCTTTGTACCATCAATTTTAACAACCTTTGTGGTCAATAATTCACCTGACGGATCTTCGATTGTAATTTTTGCGGAAGCTTCCGTATCACTCCATCTTTCAACTTCTATCTCCGCGGTTATTTTAACATCTGATTCACTGTGTTCCTGCCGCAATAACACATCTTTAAGCCTTAATGAATTAAAGCCCTTAATATAAATGTCTCTCCAGATTCCTGCATCAGGCAGTTTAGGACCCCAATCCCAGCCAAACATATAATGAGCCTTTCTAAGGTGTGAAATCCCCTTTAAAGACTCGGTTGCTCCCCATATTGGCTTTTCTTTATATTTTTTTGTTATATAATCTGCTGAGGATCTGAATATGATTGAAATATTGTTTTCTCCTCTTTTTAAAAGCGGTTTTATCTCAAATTCGTATCCAATGTGCATGTTAAAAGCTTCGGCGGCCTTGATGCCGTTAATATAAATTTCGGCTATGGTATCAAGCCCGTCACAGCACAAAAAAACTCTGTCACAGCTGAGAAGCTCTTCTGATACCGAAAAGTTTCTTGTATATTCATAGTCATAAAAAGAGAGCTTCAAAGCCTTTGCTTCATTGTCCCTGTAAAAGGGGTCCTCAAGTTTTCCGTCCTTAATCAGATCATAATACATGGATCCGGGAACTGTTGCATTCATCCATTCATTGATGAAATATGTTCCCATACCGTATCTTTGGAAAAGTTGCAGATACGCATCCCAGTGATATACTATCGGCAGCCCCCAGGGGTTTGTAAAAATATCTTCATTATCCTTTAATGAGGAAACCAAAATAAACAATATCGGAAAAATTATGATTATTGAATACATGTAAAGAAATATATATTTAATTTTAGGCAATATTATATTTTTTTTCATTTCTACCCTCACCCATCACTGTAAACTCTGTCTTTGAAGACCTTTGTCATAATAACGGAAGAAATTATGCATAATACCATAAGAACAGTTGAAATTGCAGAGCCATAACCATATTTAAGCTGTACAAAGGCTTTGCTGTACATATGGGACGCTATTACCTCCGAAGCATGGGCTGGCCCTCCGTATGTCATTATGTATATATAATCGAAAGCTTTTAATGAGCTTGTTGTTATCAATATCATACTTACCTTTATCATAGGCATCACCATTGGGAAAATAATATGCTTAATTACCATCCATTCATTTGCGCCATCAATTTGTGCAGCTTCAAACATTTCTCCCGGGATTGATGATATGCCTGATATGTAAATCGTCATATGATAGCCAATATACTGCCAGGCTAAAGCCACGGTAACGGACAGTAGAGCGGTCTTTTCCTCGCCAAGCCAGGCAAAACTGAAATCCCTGTAACCCAATAATCTGATAAGGTTATTAACAACACCTACATCCGGGTGATAAATAAAATAGAACATAAGCGATACGGATACCCCTGAGAAAACTACAGGCATGAAAAATAAGTTCCGGAAGAACTTCTGTCCTCTTACGCCTTTGGTTAACAAAACACTAAAAATAAAAGCAGCAGGCTCCTGTAAAAGGATTGATACAAAAAGAAATACAATTGTGTTTTTTATAGAAAGCCTGAATATATCATCATGCAAAAACAGGTTAATAAAATTTTGCAACCCCGAGAAACGCATTTCACCAATAAGGTTCCAGGTGGTGAAGCTGTAATAAACCGAAGCGATAACCGGGATTGGAACAACCAGAGAATATATTAAAAGAGCCGGAAAAATAAGCATCGTTATAAGAAGCTTATTGGTCAAAGCCTTTTCCATTGAAAAACCCCCTTTTATGTGCAGGTGTCAGGAAAGAGAAGGCTCTTATCGAGCCTTCCTCTTAATAAGAAACAGCTGTTTAATTGCTGCTCCATTCCATCTCAGCTATTTTCTGAAGATTTGCAAATACTTCGGCAGGATCTTTCCCCGCGTATATGCTTTGAGTGGACAGATTGAATTCTTTACCGACATTGGGACCTAAAAGGTTGTCCCAGGGGATAATTCCGTATTTAACATTTGAAAGCTGGTTATATATATCCACAGTGATCTTTGGAAGCTTTGTCTCATCAAGTATCAGGCCTTTGGCGGGAACCAATGCTCCGGACATGGCCAGGTCGGAAAGTCTTTCCCTTGAGAATATATATTTCAGGAATTTAATTGCAGCCTCTGTCTTTTCAGGAGATGATTTAGCGCTTATTGATGTCGCACCATCCTGACTGCAAACCCAATCTTCTTCAGCTTTGCCCTTGCCGCCTTCAATATCCGGGAAATTGAAGAAACTAACATTATCTCCCATTACATTTGCAAGGTTTGCAAGCTCCCATGTTCCCATAGGATACATGGCTGCCTTTCCTGATGTAAAGAGTGCCCTTGCTTCATCATAGTTTAATGTGTTAAAGTTGTTTGGGTATGCTCCCGCTTCCGCAATTTCAACAACTATTTCAGCTGCCCTTATATACTCAGGATCTGTGAATTTTCCGGTTCTGTCAAAACAGGTTTCTTCATACTTTAAAGGCCCTGCAATCCTGTCAAAAACAAACATATAAGGCAGGGAACCTACCCATGGATCCTGATTCCCCATAGCCATCGGAATTATGCCTTTGCTTTTGAACAATTCAATCAGGTTCATAAGCTCTTCATATGATTTGGGTACCTCAGCATTATGCTCTGCAAACAGTCCTTTGTTATAGAAATATACTTCAGTGGTAAGAGTGTATCCTATTGCGTAGGTTTTTCCGTCAAACTGGGCAAGTTTATATGGAATGTATGTATTTTTCAGCTCTTCATCTTCATTGATTATGTCATCCAAAGCCATAACACTGCCGCTCCTCACGAAAGGCTCAAGCCTTCCGGCAAACCAACCGACAAAAATATCAGGTATATCTCCCGCAGCAATGCTTGCGTTCAGCTTTGTCTGGTATTGATCTGAATTTGAAACAACGGTTTTTTCAACTGTTATATGTGGGTTTGCTATTTGGAAAAGTTCTCTGTTGCCATCCTGCCATTTTGGAAAATAGTCCGCTTCGTCAGCTTCGTTTGCTGTGTACCAATATGAAATAGTAACCGGCTTCGACCCGACTGTTGTGTCAGCAGATTTGGTCGTGCCTTGAGCGGCAGGCTTCGAAGAATCTCCGCATCCTGCAAGGGTCATTGATAAAATTAATAAAAAAATCATCAGCGTTACTAATTTTTTCATTGACTGTCCCTCCATGATAATATTTTTACCAAGGCGCGCCCTTGATATATTAATATTATCATTGTGAAAATATGTATTGAACGGGATAGATCTTACATTTTGTTTGTTCAAATTACACAATGAAATTCCCGGAATTTAGCGGTCGCCTTTCTGTATGCATGCGTTTTAAAGCTTAAAAAACGTATTTCTGTATTCTGTAGGGGTCATACCGGTCATTTTTCGAAATAGCTGGCTGAAATACCTGGAATCATTAATTCCGACTCTTTCGGATATTTCATATGTTTTGATCTGTGTGTTCTTCAATAATTCCTTTGCTTTTTCAATACGAACTTCAGTTAAGATATCGCTGAAGTTCTTACCTGTCTCTTTTTTTATTAGCCTTCCAAGATAGTTCGGATTCAGATATACTTCCTTTGAAAGATCATTTAAGGTTATATCCATATGGTAATATTTTCTTATATATTCATCTACTCTTTTTACCGCCGCGCAGTTTAAGTTCCTGTTCCTGGATTGGATAAATTCCGTTACCTTGTTTATAAATTCAGTCAGCACAGACTTAAGGTCAGGAATTGTGTTGCATTCGTTTAATATACTATACAGATTAAAATCGGGCATAATTTTGTACAGTCCTATATTTCTTTCAGCTAAAACCCTTTGCAGGGAAATAATAAATTCTGCGGCCATATTTGGTATAAAGCTTGAATCCTGCGGCAGATTTGCCTTTAACTTGCGCAGCAGGCTGTCGAATTTCTCCAGCGATGCCTTTCTGTTACCTACTTTTATGTTATCTATTATTAATTCAAAATCATTCCGGAACTTAATATTCTGTTTTGTAAGGCTTTCATCAACATCGGAAATGGATATTATGGCTCCGTCTCCCAAATAGTATTTATGCCTTAAGGCATCTGTTGATTGATAAAAAGCATTTGTGAATTGTCTATATCCGTAAGCTTTTTCGCTTATGCCTATGGAAACTGATAATAAAACCTCCCTTTGTATCTGCTCCTGTATTTCTTCGGCAAGGCTGATTATGTACAATTCATCCGCTTGAATAATCAAACAAAACAAATTATCCTCCTTGTATAATGTAGTTGTACTCAAATCACAGCTTTTTAGCT
>JAAYGP010000350.1 GCA_012727625.1 Clostridiaceae bacterium | reverse complement strand
TTATCAATTTCATTTCCATTATGAATCAAACGGGTTCCGAACCTGTTATCATAACCCTTTTTCAATTTTTCCATTTAATCCCTCCATAAAAGAAGCTTATATTCTCATGAATTCTATTTTAACTTATTTTTATTATCTTGTCTCTTTTTCTTATTATCATAAATTTATTTGCACTGAAATGGTAATCATATCTTAACAGCCAACAGGCTTTGTGCTATACTTATTGTCAAAATACAGATAAACACAGCATTTTATAGAGATAGAATTATTACTGCTTTTAAAGCAGCCAAAGACATTGTGCAGTTATATCATTGAGCTATTGCGCTTTTTAACAGAAATTCACCTTCCGAATACATCTCAAATCTGGGTGAAAGCAAGATGATTATTTTAATAGCCGCGGCTTTGGCATTTATGCTTGGCGTGTGCATTGTGTTTATAAACTATTACCTTAAAACAAATTAAGGGCAGCTCCTGTTAAAACCTGCGACAGCTTTCATTGACACAACTTATAGGTAAAAACAACTTATAACAATAACTTATAACAACCATTTATAAGTTTTATACAAATCAAAAGCCTGAAAAGCCTGATAACAAATTTGATTTTGTCTCCTGGACCATATGCGGTCATTATGCCCAATGATACCATAATATTTATTGGTGATCAGTCTGCAGTTGATGCAGTAAATTTATTTCTATATCCAAAAAAATAATCTGTAACAATTTGAAAACCATATAAAAAGCGCAAATACTTGATATCTGCGCTTTTTGTCATTTCTTATCAATGGTTTTTTCCTGACAACCGCCAACTTATATTTTAGAATGGGTATGTCGATTTTGCTTCAGGAGATTACTGGAGTTGCTTTTCACATATATTATGGCTTTGGTTTATCTTTTTTTAGCTGAATTAGAAGTCAATAAAGTTTAAAGGAGGGGTAATTTTGAAGAAAAAAATTATAATTCTATTAACATACTTATTGATTGTTACACTGCTGGGCGCTTGTTCATCAAAAATATCAAATGATGACAAACCAATCAAAGCAATTTTTGCTGATGCCGGTTGGGATAGTATACGCTTTCATAACGCAGTGGCAGCTTACATCGGAAGAGTGGCTTATAACATTGACGGTGAGGATATTCCAGGAACCACACCTATAACCTATAGTGGTATGATATCCGGTGATGTGGATGTTTATATGGAGGTTTGGGTTGATAATCTTCCAACTTATTATGAAGATCTTAAATACGGTAAATTTAAGGAGCTTGGTATTAATTTCGACGATAATAAACAGGGTTTTTATGTTCCCCGCTAGACAGGGGTTGCTGCGACACTGTTTGCAAGAGCAGCAGGACAGACCATATAGGTTCGACTTATATCTCTGCCTTAAGGAAAGAGTAACACGGCGTATTCAAAAAAACGCGTATGAAAAACACACCTCCCGTTGAGCCGTTCTTCACCGGAGGTGTGTTTTAATCTTTGGCTGAACAAGTTTACTTTTGCGCGGTAAAAAGCCTCTGCCAAAAATCATGCCTATACGGTTTACAGAAATAGACAATTCAAATTTTCTATAACCCGGTCTGAATTTTTGAAATTAGCTTTTCAATCGTATCCCTGGCATCTCCCAGTAGAAGAGTCACACCCTCTTTTCTACGATACAACGGGTTTTCAACACCGGCATATCCCGGCTTTAAATCATAATTACATATGATTATATGCCTTGCTTTGTCAACCTCCAGAACAGGCATTCCATAAATAGGGGTCCCAATGGCTGTGTTCGCAGCGGGGTTCACTACGTCATTGGCACCAACAACCAGAGCCACGTCGCATTCCTTAAACCGTGGATTAATCTCATCCATTTCGCATAATTTTTCGTATGGAATATCCACTTCACAAAGCAACACATTCATGTGCCCCGGCATGCGCCCTGCCACAGGATGAATCGCAAATAAAACCTCTGCTCCTTTTTCCTCCAGTTTATCTGTCAATTGTTTCACCTGCTCCTGAGCCTGGGCAAGCGCCATCCCATAACCTGGAACAATAATAACTTTTTTGGCTTCAGACAGTATTGCGGCAGGATCTGTTTTTTGTGTTTCCTTTTCAGAGTTCATGGGTTCCGGGGCTTCCTGTTCAGATATATTTGTCACAGATTCATCTGAATTCCCATGGCCTGTGCCCTGTGAGCCGACTGTGGATTTACCTAGTAAAATATCCTTTAAGGGACGGTTCATGGCATTGCACATTATTTGGGTTAATAGAAGCCCTGAAGCGCCAACCACTCCTCCAACAGATATAAGCAGCGGATCTGATATAACCATTCCGGCAATAGCTCCCGCGACACCGGATAATGAATTAAGCAGAGAAATTGTAATAGGCATATCCGCTCCGCCTACCCTGATGGTAAAAGCCAGGCCGAAAAAACCTGAGAACACCACACATAAAGCAACCATAACGGAGAGAATCGTCCTGTCCGTCCCTGAAATTGCTATTGCCAATACAGACATTACGATAATCATCAGAGACGACGAAATAATAAATGAGTGTTTTTTCCAGAAAACCGGTTTCTGAGGCAGGATACCCTGCAATTTACCTCCGGCCACAAGGCTGCCTGTAAGGGTAACCGTTCCGACACCCAAGGCTATCCCGCCTGTAATAAATGAAAACAAATTTGCTGTCTGATTTTCAAGTAGTGCTATGGATGCCACAATAGCCGAAGCTGCGCCTCCGAATCCATTTAACATGGCGACAACTTGAGGCATATTTATCATTTTTACTTTATAAGCGCCCCACAATCCCATAACAAGACCTGCAGCAATGCATATCCATAATGAAAGGTCAGACATTATATTATATTTATAAAGTGTTATAAGAATTGCAAGCGCCATGCAAACGGAGGAAAGAAGATTGCCTTTTAATGAATGCTTTACCTTGCTCATTAAAGCAATACCACACAAAACACCGATGATTAAAAAGCTGCACAGAATATAATAAACCATGTCACTCATTTTGTGCCTCCTTTTGCCGGAACATACCCAGCATCCTGTGAGTTACTGCAAAACCTCCGGATACATTCAGCATGGCAAGAAATATGGCAAGAAACCCAAACAGCCTGTTTCCTGTGCGAACAGCGGCCCCCGTTGCGGACAAGGCACCAATAATTGTAATTCCGGACAAGGCATTCATTCCTGACATCAGCGGGGTATGTAAGAGGCTTGGAACATTCCTGATAAGTTTATAGCCAACTATTGTGGATATTACAAATATAACAATCATAAAAAACGGGCTCATAACCACTCTCCTCGTATAATAGAATTTGTTGAAACATTTCAAAGCCATCGAGCTGCTTCTTTACTAACTTGTTAAATCCCCATGGCCTCTCTTGCGCCAACATGGACAATTTCCCCGTTATAGGTTGTAAGAATTCCTGCAACAATCTCGTCATTCAAATCAAGGACAATTTGATTATCCTTTGTAAGATACTTAAAAAGATTACAGACATTTTTTGCAAACATCCAGGTTGAACTGACAGGCAAAATCCCCGGTATATTTTTAATTCCCAAAATGGTAACACCATGTTTATTTGTAATTTCACCGGGCACCGTTATGGCACAGTTGCCGCCCTGGTCGATGGATATATCCACAATGACGGATCCTGGCTGCATGGATTCAACAATTTCTTCAGTAACAAGAACAGGAGCGAGCCTGCTTGGTACAAGCGCGGAGCAAAATACAATATCCATTTTGGAAATAGTCTCTTTCAAGGCGTCTCTCTCTTTTACCATCCATTCTTCAGGCAGGGGCTTTGCATAGCCACCCTCACCAACCGCAATTTCCGACGGAACACCCGTGTCCACTATTCTTGCTCCTAAGGATTTGGCTTGTTCTGCTGCCTCAGGTCGTATATCTGCCGCATAAACAACCGCTCCTAACCGCCGTGCAGTCGCAATTGCCTGTAAACCCGCAACACCGGCTCCAATAACCATCACATTTGAGGGCCTGATAAAACCTGCTGCACAGACAATCTGCGGCACAAACTTCGGAAGCATTGAAGCCGCCATCAAAATTCCCTTATACCCGGCACAGGTGCTCATGGAAGTTAATGCATCCATGTTCTGGGCCCTTGAAATTCTCGGGATTCCGTCAAGAGTCAGGCCAATAATTCCTTTCCTGGCCATTTCCTTTACCATGGGATGATTGGCAGGAGAAGCGGGATGAAGAAATGCTATCAGATACTGGCCGCTATGCATTAAATCTATTTCAGAACATCCCTTTTCGGCGTTGTATTGCGGTTCTTTTACCTTTAATATCACATCGGATTTTTCGAAAATCTCTTCGCAGTCCTCCACAATCACAGCACCGGCAGCAATATAGCTCTCATCACTTAAAAACGCGCCTTTTCCCGCTGACTTTTCAACTAACACGGTAGCTCCTGATTTCACCATTTCACTGACGGTTTCCGGAGTTGCGGAAACACGGCTCTCCCCTGGCATAGTTTCCTTTGGGATACCAATAACCATACTAATTCCCCCTTTTTAACTGATAAATATACTGGTTAAATAAGCGTTTGTTTACGCCTGAATTCAATTTCCTGATGCTTTCCCTATGCGTTTTTATGTAACACGTTCTATGCTTCGCCAAGTTTACGATATACGGTGCGGATTTGGCTGCATGGGGTTTTCAAGTCATTAAAAGTTAAAAAATATTCGTAACGTACCAACTTTTATACTAAAAAAAGGAATAAGGCTTAATCAGGTGGACATGAAAAATTATTTTTGACCGTGGATAAAACTACTACCGTTTTTGTGAGAGATACACCTTTAATACTTTTTATAAAATTCAATATTTCTGAAAGCATCTCAGTGGATGAGGTTATCACTTTCAGTAAATAATCAAAATCCCCGGTAAGGTAATAGCACTCAATAATCTCAGGATGATTCCTTACATTTTCCGTGAAATGATCGTTAAACTTAGGGTGTTCCAGCCGCACTGAAATAAACGCTGTGGTATCCTTGCCCAGCTTCTTGGAGTCAAGGATCGCCGTATACTGCTTGATTATACCCGAAGTCTCCAGCTTTTTAATTCGTTCACTTACTGCAGAAAGGGACATGTTTATGCGTTGGCTTATCAGCGAAGCTGAAACACGGGAGTTTTTTCGCAAAATATTAAGAATTTTAATATCAGTAGCGTCTATTTCCATATCAACACCGCTATATATTGAATATATTTTAATTTTATCACTAAACACCATAATATGTCCAGCATTTGCCAGCAAGAAAGTAATACATTCGGTATTATGTTATTTTTTCAAAATATACTTCGATTTCTTATATCTCTTATACTTGAAACCGAAACTTCTTTCGTAATAAATTCAGCATGGTCTTCTATATTCGGTTCAGATGAAAAAAATCCGCAAACTTGAGCAGAATTAAAAAGCAGGCATTAAACTGTTGTGTTCGTATTGCCTTTCCTGTCGGATTACCCGGATATTTGCAGCTTTTTGGCACTATGATATAATTGAAATTAACCATTTAATATCTGATAACCGAGGTTTGAATCATGATTCTCAGCGCTTCACGAAGAACAGACATACCCGCATATTATTCCGAGTGGTTCATTAGAAGGTTAAATGCCGGATTTGTTTTAACGCGCAACCCTATGAACCATGCCCGGATCAGTAAAGTTTTGTTAACTCCTGATATTGTTGATTGCATTGTCTTTTGGACAAAAGATCCTCTTAATATGATGAATAAACTGGATATTCTGGATAATATGGGATATAAGTATTATTTTCAATTTACGGTAACACCCTATGACAGCTCAATAGAAAAGGGACTCAGAGACAAAGAGGAAATAATTAAAACCTTTTTAAATCTCAGTGACAGGATAGGAAAAGACAAGGTTGTGTGGAGATACGACCCTATAATTTTAAACAACGAGCTTGACATTTCATATCATGAAAAACAGTTTACAAGGCTCTTGAGTAAACTTCACAAACATACGGAGCAGTGCATTATCAGCTTTGTTGATATATACTCAAAGTTAAAAACAAATATTTTAAGAAAAATAAGTGAAGATGAGATGATTGAGTTATCTAAGATTATCTCCTCATTGGCAGGAAAATACGGTATTTCGGTGAATGCCTGCTGCGAAAGTTCATTATTATCCGGATTAGGTATAGAACAAGCCAGTTGTATTGACAAAACCCTTATAGAGAAAATTTGTGGTTATAAGCTTGATATAAGGAAAGACAAAAATCAGCGCAGATCTTGCGGTTGTTATGAAAGCATTGACATTGGGGCATATAACACCTGTAAAAATGGTTGTGTATATTGTTATGCAAATTACAGCCAAATATCAGTGAACAACAACTGTAAACGCCAAAATCCCAATGGTGAGTTACTGGTTGGAGAAATTAATGATTATGATATAATTAAGGTTAGAAACGCTGCATCAAACAAAAGCATGCAGATAGAGTTGTTTGATTGAATTATGTATACTATTTTGTTTTATATAAGTATTGCTCTTGTGGTAAGTGCGTCAGACGAATGCGAGGCATTCGCGGCGAAACCAGGAGAAAATAATACTGCTTTTGCAGTAGGAAGGAGTTGAGTTTTTATGGATTTTTTTGACGTTTTACAAAAAAGATTCAGTGTCCGCTCATATAAGAAAGAGCCTGTGGAACAGGAGAAATTAAACAAAATTCTGGAAGCTGCCCAATTGGCCCCTACTGCCTGTAACCTGCAGTCTTTTAAAATTATTGTTGCAAAGACTGACGGCAGAAGAGAATTATTTAAAAAAATATACCACCGACCCTGGTTTTCAGAAGCTCCTTATGTTCTCGGAGTATGCGCTCTTACAGATAAGTGCTGGGTCAGAAGCGATCAAAAAAGCTATGCGGATGTAGATGCTGCCATTGTTATGGATCATATTATACTCGCGGCTACGGCATTAGGGCTTGGAACCTGCTGGATAGGCGCTTTTGATCCTGAAGCAGTAAAAGAAGCATTTGAGCTTGAAGACGGTATCGAGCCAATCGCCTTTACACCACTGGGTTATCCCAATGAAAATTACGTGAAAAGAAAGAGAAAGCCTTTGGAAGAACTGGTCATTTTCAAATAAGACAACTGCGCCTTAATAAAATATTTTTCACAGCTATATTTAAATCATCAGACGGGTCTCGTTACTGTCCGGAGATTCCTGCAGAGCACCGGGTGAATTTGTCTTACATGTTTTGATCCAGATAACTGTTTTAATTCAGATAATGAAAAAAGCTGTCCCAATTTTTTACCGGGACAGCTTCTCTGTTATTACATTGATTATTCATCTTTTAAATAGTCGTGAATCACTTCACCGCCATTAAATGTGTAACCATTCCGGAACCAATAGGCTCCAATTATTTCTTTTGGTTTTAATGAAGTATGCTCTTCGATTTCAGACTCGTAAAACTTTAAGTCACCGCTTCCTGCCCATACAACCGGATCCATGGTTTTATTATCAGCACCAAGCTTCACCAGTTCACATACGGAGGGCTTGGCTCCTGGTACTATGCTCGGAAAATGGCGAAGGTGGATCAATGGCAGTCCGATGGGATATGGCAGTTTTTTTGGATCAATTTGGCGTTCAATTTTCATTGTACCGGAAATCAGTCGCTCGCCATGGGATGATACAAACCCGGTGAGTATGGCTCCTGCGCCGCGTTCCGGCATCCCGGGATTATACGGATTGTAATCGGTAATATGGATCTGACCGAGTTTCTTTGGAAATCCCATTGCCCAGCCTCTCGCCATGGTAAAGTCATTGTCAACCCAGATTTGCAAACAAATCTGGCCGGGCATGCCTTTATATGAACATCCTACCCATATTGCGGCTTCCTTGTATTGTGTACGTTCCGGATTAATGTATGCCATTTCTTTTTTATCTTCCCAAACAGACCACCATTTACTGAAGGCAACGTATGCTATATCGGGCATAGGGCCCAATTCCAATGGTTCCGGCAGCCATTTGGCGATCATATCCGGGTCTGTACGGTAAACAAAGTTTAAATATTCTGTCCCGTAATGCCATGGAGGATTTCCCAGCAGGGAACATTTTCCTTCAGGCGACAATGGATAGCAAAAACCTTTTAAATCAGTTATTTTAGCCATACATTACACATACCTTTCTCATATAGTAAATTCTTATACTAATCCAGCTTAAGCTGATCACCCCAGAATTTTCTCTTAACGCCGGTCAGCTCGCTTTCGAAATCCAGCCATTCCTGGACAGGATAAAAGGGCTGGGCACTTTGCCCTGAAACATTATAAGGTCTTTCATCCCTGCAAAAAAGATTATCCTGTTCTTTGGCGACCCGCAATGAGTAATTGAGCATACCCACCATTGCACCTTTCATCATGAAATGCATTGTTACCAGGTTAAATCCAAGAGGATACAGATCTGCAGCGCGTATTACAGGCTGTTTCACAGACTGGTTAATATCAGGGAACATCTTATTTACACCGGGGAATTGTTTGGATATGTATTGAGCCTGTTCCATTGTTTTAAGCTGATTAATCAGAATCATGTCCGCTCCCGCTTCCAATGACCCTTTGCAGCGCTCAACGGCTTCCTGCATTCCCTCAGGAGTGTCAATCGGCACATTTGTACGGGCGATGAACATGCTGTCTGTCCCTTCCAGTGCTTTTTTGGCAGCCTTGACTTTTGCATAATATTCCTCTCTTGGCATAATGTTTTTCTCAACTACTCCCTTAGCAAAGCCCGGCTCCGTTTCATCTTCCAGCAGAATAGCCTTCGCTCCGGCCCTGGCCAGACGTTTGCATGTTCGGAATACATTCTGTACACCTCCAAAACCGTCTTCTGCATCCACAATAAGCGGCAGTGAGCAGTTCTCCGTTATACGGCTGACAATCCATTCCAACTCGGGAAGACTCAGAATCCCCAGGTCGGGCAGGCCATCCATGGCCATGGACAATTCAGCTCCGCTGAGACATATTGCCTTAAATCCGGACAATTCCGCAACTCTGGCAGAAGCAGAGTCAAAAACACAGGGAGCCAGCACCCCTTTTTCTTCGCTGAGTAATTGTTTTAATGATTTTATTGGTTTGTTAATCATATCTGGTTGTCCTTTCATAATAAGATATAGTTTTAGTAATTGCAAAACTCAAAACCATTTAAATTCAACGGTTTTAATAATTTTTTATATTGCTTCTCATATTCCTGCAGTACTCGCGGGAGTTTCGGGAGTTCTGCGGCTTTTCGAAAGTTCCCGATGCTTCCAAAATCACACGGTTCAAGCATGATTTTGTTGATGACCTGCGAGTCATGTTCGACCATCTCGTCGAGTTGACTGAACCGGTATGCCAAGCGATACCTGCTTCATTTACACCGCAAGCCTCGGATAGCATAGGACTTCGTTTTGTTATGCAAACTCGTCCGACTTGCATATGCCTCATATGAAGTTTCAATTCGTCAGGCCGGGACTTTGTCTCCGGCTTCTTTCAGATTCCACCTCACGGTGGACACCCTTGCCTTCGGCTAACGGTTGGTGCTATCAACCCCCGTAACGGACTTTCACCGTCAAGGTCGCGTGCATGCCGCGCACACATAAACAGCAGCACATCCGCATCATGGTGCTGCTGTTTTTCACTGTTTACTTCAAAAAACAATTACTTTGCATGTTTGGCATTATTACAACTTACTGAAGTTTTATAACGGTAATATCCTGACCGGACAAATCCGAGGAATATTGAAGTTTATCCGCCTCTCTGCAAAAATCGTTATTGCACGGAGGTTTTGCATTAATCATGGCCTGCACGAATGTCCACATGATCGGGGACGGTGGACCATTCGGATCGTACATAATCTATCCAGATAAACCTGTTATTGTATTTTACATGGTATCCTTTTTACATATGTTCATCCTCTGTCACATCATGGGTAAAGCCAAGGTCCTTTTTCCTGTATGCAGGCCTTGAATTTTTAATATGACAATCCATGTATTTCATAAGAATGTCTGCCAAGAATTACATAGTGCGAATATATTTCACCACCGGGGAACTTCATTCCGAACATTGCTTCTTCATCCCATACCAGCTCATCGTGCCCTTTATACGGCCCGTAATATTCCTGTGTACTGCGAGTATTCTCCTGTATCACGGAATTTATTGCTTTTTCAGAATGCAGCCTGGGAATGCAAACATCAAAACAAGAATCAGCGTAAAAATACAATCCTTTTTACAGCTCTCAATGACAACACCTCCATGGCAAACTTATCCTGCTAAAAATATTATCTGGTTAAAGAATGACTCCTGTCAAGTATGAGAGGCCAGGAATCCATCCGCTTGCACATTATCAATAAAATTCTTTCACTTAGGATTATCCCCATATAAATCAAGAGCTTAATGTAAAACCCCGCAACTACTTTCATATTTATTACCGGCCCAAGTGAATTGATAGGCTGAATATGATTATATTTGGTAAGAAAATGTTATTTTGTTCCCTTGTCATACCTCCCCTGTATTATTACAATTGCAAACGGAAACAATATTAAATCGGAGGTGTGTTTTATGGCGGTTGCCCACAGAACATTAATATCTTTCGGGCTTGTCGCGATCCCGGTTTCTTTGTATACGGCCATTCAGGACAATGATATACATTTTAACCAACTGCATAAAGAGGATCACGAAAGAATCAGGTATAAAAAAGTCTGCGGGCATTGCGGCAAGGAGATATCTTCAAATGATATTGTCAAGGGATACGAATATGACAAGGATCATTATGTTATCGTCACCGAAGAGGAAGTTGAAAAAATTAAAACTGAAAAGGAAAAATCAATACAAATATTGCATTTTGCGCAGTTGAATCAGATTTCACCGGTATATTACGATAAAACATATCAAGTGCTCCCTGAACCCGGTGGCGAAAAAGCTTTTGAACTTTTACGGACAGCTCTTATGAGTGAGCAGAAAATTGCCATCGGGAAAACAGTAATGGGAACGCGGGATACCCTTATGGCTATAATACCCCGGGAAGACGGCATGCTTATCTCAACAATGTTTTATGAAGATGAGGTAAAGGATTTGCCTAAATCATACAACAAGCAATCGCTTGGCAAAGAAGAGCTCTCCATGGCAAAAACCCTTATTAATTCCATGGACACTCCCTTTAATCCTGAAGAATATAAGGATGAATACCAGGAAAAGCTTCGAAAATTGATTGAAGATAAAATTGCGGGGAAAGAAATTGTAGCGGCCAAAGCTGCAGACCAGGGCAATGTTATTAACCTTATGGACGCGCTTAAAGCAAGCATTGAGCAGACTAAGAAAACTACAACCAAAAAGGTGAAAAAGCGGGCATGACTGATATTTTTAAAACGAAATCAATTAAGCCCATGCTGATTGGCGGGATATCGGAAGCCTTTGACAGCAGGGACTATATCTATGAACTGAAGCTGGACGGAGAACGATGCCTTGCATATCTTGACCCGGAGAATGGAACAGAGCTTCGTAACAAAAGAAACATGAAAATGCTAGCAAAAGTGCCTGAATTGTCACAGATCCATAAACAGGTAAAATGCCGCTGCATTCTCGATGGTGAATTAATTGTCATTAAAGACGGCAAGCCTGATTTTTTTGAAATTCAAAGACGATCTTTAACTTCCAATAGTTTTAAAATCCATTTACGTTCAGTTAAATATCCTGCAAGCTTTACAGCCTTTGACATTCTGTATCACAGTAACAATCAGGTTTTTGATCTGCCCCTTATGGAACGGAAAAGACTGCTTGACGGCATTGTTTCCGAGAATGAGCGGCTGGCTGTGTCACGCTATATAGAAGAAAGAGGAACAGACTTCTATGCTTTATCGGAAGAAAACGATCTGGAGGGCATTGTCGCAAAACTGAAACAAAGCAAATATTACCCGGGGAAAAGAACAAAAGAGTGGATTAAAATAAAAAATCTGCAGGATGATGATTTCGTCATATGCGGATATATCAGAAAGGATAACAACGTAACAAGCATTGTACTGGGACAGTATAAAAACAAAGATTTGATATATAAAGGTCATGTTACCCTGGGAGTATCAACCGGGGATTACAGGATTTTAGCCTCTGTTGAAAAGTTAAATAACCCGCCTTTTAAAACCGTACCGCCAGGAAATGAAAACGCTGTGTGGCTTAAGCCAGCCCTTGTCTGCACTGTAAAATATATGATGAAAACCTCAACAGGCTCATTGCGCCAACCGGTTTTTAAAGGTATCCGGTATGACAAGGAGCCTGAAGAATGCAAGACAGAGTAAGGGGGCATTATTCAGATAGCTTTTTCAGTTTTTCATTAAGGCTGGCTCTCATACTGTCACCTGGGTTTAGGGTTAGTGCTTTTTCATAGCAAGTTCTTGCCTTTGCCGTATCCCGAATCTGATAACTGGCATACATATCGCCAAGAGCGGACCAGTAGGCAGCTACCTGCAGGTTTTTTTGATGGAGCTGTCAGAAGCTCACCTTTAAAGTACAAGCCGGAAGAAGCCCCACCGTCTAAATTCATACCGTTTAGCTTTCCAGTTTAAAATCTTTGCTGATTACTTCAGTAACACTGCTGATTGTGACAAATGCTACAGGATCGATATTTTTAATAAGTGATTTTAATTTGGCAAGCTGGGCTTTCGGAATAACACAATAAAGCATTTTTTTTTCTTTCCCGGAATACATGCCCTTTCCAATAAATGAGGTCACTCCCCTTCCAAATTTCAGCAAGATAATCTGCGCAATATCGTCAGCAAAGTCTGATATAATATAAACAGATTTGGTAACACTTAATCCATCAATAACTATATCTATTATTTTTGAAGAAACATAAAGGGACAGAATAGCATAAAGACCTAAAAGAATATTATTAAAAGCTAAAATTACAATAATAACTATAATCCCGTCTATTATTACCAATGCTTTACCTATGGATATGTTCGGATAAAAATGATTAATTAATCTGGCCGCAAGATCTGTGCCTCCTGTTGTAGCACCTGATTTAAAAATCAAGCCCAGGCCAAAGCCAGCAATGATACCTCCAAATATTGAAAAAAGCATATAATCATTGTTATTGTCAAGCTTATTCGATGCAATCAATGCACTGATATAATTTGTTAATGGTGTGGATATATCAATGAAAACCGATAAAAATACGGTACTAAAAAGTGTACGTATTATAAAAATACGGCCTAATTGTTTGTAACCAAGAATAAATAGTGGGATGCATAAAACCATAGTAGTTACACCAACAGGAAATACTTTTTCAGATAAATAATAAATAACAGTAGCTATACTTGTTATGCCCCCTGGCGCTATCTTATGTGGTATTAAAAAAACATTAACTCCAACAGCATGGATCATTGAACCAATGATCATATAGAAATAAGCTCTACAATTGGTTCTTACCTTGTTATCTATCTTCATTTAATAACCACCTTGATAAATTACTGCATACAAGGATACAAAATATACATTATTATTTTTTAAGATAATTCATACCTCCGTTGAGATGTGTCACCATGTATTCCGCTGCCTTTTCAGGATCTCTATTTGTGATGGCGTTAATTATAAGCTTATGAAGTTTAATTGATATTTCAATAAAACTGGCCTCTTCTGATGCAGCAATAATGGAATAGTTCAACAAATCTTGTATTATTTCTAATATCTTGTATAATATAACATTCTTGCTTGCTTTGGCAATCGTAAGGTGTAAATTAAAGTCATTTTTGTGATATTGCTCAAAATCGTTTTGTTTGTATGCACTCTCCATTAACTTCATTATATTATTTAAGTCATTAATGTCTTGTTCTGTCGAATTAAGGGCTGCCAATTCTGCGGTTTTACTTTCGATTGCTAAACGAACGACATAAATATCCACCAGATCTTTCTTATCAAGAATAACCATGGGTAACAACGGTTTCATAAAAGATTCCGGTGATACTGTCTTAACAAATGTTCCATCGCCTTGTCGAATATCAATAATGCTCATCATTGAGAGTTTTACTAACGCTTCTCTAACAGTGACTCGGCTGACAGAAAATAATTCAGCAATCTCATTCTCAACAGGAAGTTTATCACCAGGTTTATAAATTCCGTTTGCTATCATATCAAGAATTTTATCAGCCACTTGATCGGCTAAACGTACCCGCGCTAATTTCATTTTTCACACCATTCTTTCAATATTAATGAACTATTATCACAGCGTTAAAATTTTATTTATAATAATTTACTAACCTAAGTTACTGACGAGTAAACAAAGTCAACAAAAAAATCTTTGAAGAAATAATATGTTATTGAGACCCTATTTACCATTTTCTTATTTGGACAATATAATTATTTTCCAACGCAGAGGTTTTTTAACGCTGTAGTATTAGTTATTTTTGTATTATGATATTATCATTTTTTTTCGCTATTGTAAATATACTAAAAAGTGATGCAATTTTATTTAAGTACTTCAATTTTTATATTTCATTTTTAATGCAGTACATTGAAATCGTAAATATACTATACTTTTAGGTTTTCGATTATTATCATATAGTTTTGAATAGCAGTAAAGCCCCATTGCATTCGATGTTGTTTCAATATCTTTATACTTACCGTGTTTATTAATTTATCATTTGGTGTATAACACTTGTTTTTTACTTTGAAAAATCCACTCTGCACTGTAGGGGCTAATTGCATGGGATTAGCAGGATAACCCATTACAATGTTTCGTATAGCATATTGCCCGGTTATTATTTTTTATATATTCCCCCGATTATTTCCTTCTCTGCAAATAATGCTGTATTTCCTCCTGTATGCCAGAACAAAACATTGCTTCCCTGAGGAACTTTCCCGCTTCTTATATAATCCAGCATTCCTGCAAATCCTTTTCCCGAATAGACAGGGTCAACAAATATGCCTTCCGAGGTGGCAAGTTCCTTTATTGCTTTCGTTCCACCCTCACTTGGCATCTCATATCCGGGAGCATAATAATTGGAATCATAATAAAAATCTTCAGTTGTAACAGTCTCATTTGAACCAATGTATTCAATAGCCGAATTTGCCAATGCTACTATTTTGTTAAGATAAGTATTATCTTTCTCACTTACACCTATTCCCATTATCCTGGCATTTGAATCAACAATTTTTTTGCCCGCAACAAGACCTGCCAAAGTGCCGCCTGAACCTGATGCGTGGAAGATATAGTCCGGTGATACATTAATCTCCTCCATTTGACAGAGCATTTCTGCAAAGCCTCCTATGAATCCGGCAGAGCCTGCCCCGTTTGCTCCTCCCACAGGAATCATGCAACATTTATGGCCCTGCCTTTCAAGCCTTTTCGCATGTTCCAGTGATTTTTCAAATGCTCTTTTATCTGCCGTTGCCTCATCATCACCATTTAAAGGTTCAATAACAATCTCAGCATCTAATATATGATCAAGCAAAAGATTGGCCTTTAAGTCATTTTCATCGGGTTCAACAATGCTGACAAGATATAAAACAGGATTAAGCCCCAGTTTTCTGCAGGCAGTGGCTGTTTGCATTGCATGGTTGGATTGGGTTGCCCCATATGTAAAAACAGTGTCACACCCGTCTTTTATTGCTTTTGCCAAAAGAAATTCAAGTTTTCTTATTTTGTTCCCTCCAAACTGGCTTATACCTGTTAAGTCATCCCTTTTAATATACAGGTTGACACCCATTTTCAGAAAGCTTATCAAGCCTGTGCAAAGGCGTTGGGAAAAATCCAAGCTGAACCCTCGGAATGTTTTCAATCATTCTTAAAACATTACGTGTTTGTTTTTTCATATTTTATAATTCCTTTCCATAGTAAAACAAAGATGTTCTCCACAGCAAATATGCGGCCAAAGACCGCATATTTGCCATGGAATACATTTCCCTTTTCTCAATAGTTCTTTCGCTTTAACTGTAATTATAAATACTTTTAGAGATTCAAAAATATTGTTACGTATGTCAAAGAACTTTTAAGATATAATTAATTGAAGCCATTTTTCAGAATCGTACTATTAATTTTTTCCGTTACCTCTTTCATTGCTTCTTCCGCTGTTTTTTCACCAACTATAACCTGATTAATAGCAGTACTTACAAGTGAGCGGAGTTCATTACCCTTAGGATTCGCGCCACTTAATCCAGGATTGCCGTTATTTATTGAATAAACCATTGCATCAATAAACGGAGCATACCTTTCTTTAAATGCAGGTGATTGCATAGCGGAAAGGGAAGAAGTGCCACAGAACGGAGAAACAACCTGTGCTTCAGCCTGCACTTCACTGCTTGTAGCCCATGTTGCAAAAAGAACAGCTGCCTGCTTTCTTGCCTCACTAACAAATGGGTTTATAAATAGTCCGTGTGATACCAGTGCGGCGTTGTTTCCATATAGCTTGTCTTTGGAAACCTCTACAGGCATTTTTGCATAACCGACGAGGCCAACTATTTTTGACTCATTAGGATCTTCGTTATAAGCTCCATTGACTGTTGCATCAATTGTCATTGCCGCTAAGCCATTAGAAAAAGCAAGTCTGTTTTCCTGCCAGCCAAAATTAGCAGCACCAGGAGGAGCGTACTCTCTAACAAGTTTAGCAAACATTTCTACACCTGCTATTGCTTCCGGGCTATCCAAATCAAGCTGGTCATTCTCATCAAACCATCTTCCGCCAAAGCCCCATATAAACGGGCTGCATGCATCCAAATTATACCTGTCAACACCACCACGTAGCGTAATACCATACATTTTGCCGCCAGAACGCTCATAAATAGTTTTTGCACATTCATATAGTTCTGTAAATGTCTCAGGAACTTTCAGGCCATACTCATCAAAAACATCTTTCCTGTACATTAGAAAGCTGCTCTCTCCATATACAGGAAGTCCATATAGTTTTCCATCCACCTTGAATAAATTAAGGTAGCCCGGTATAAGATCAGATTCATCATAGTAAATATTAAGCCGATCATCCTTAAGATACTCATCCAAAGCAAGAAGATAATTATTAGCCACATTGGCAGCTGTAGTGTTTGCGTTATTAAACATAATATCATACTGATCGCTTCCTTGGCTAAGCATCAACGTTGCTTTTGTCTGCAATTCGCTGAAAGGGATTATTTCAATGTTAACTTTGATACCTGTTTCTTCCTGAAACTTATCAATTTGTGGCAATAATCCATCTGTTGCAG
>JAAYGP010000349.1 GCA_012727625.1 Clostridiaceae bacterium | reverse complement strand
GCCTCCTCTACGCTGATATCATTTCCTGTCAAACCCTTAGGCTGCAAATTTGTCATATGATCTGAAAACGGCCCGTCATATATCAGGGTTGGGAACTCCTGAAATGATTTGTCAATGTCTGAAAACATCTGAACATTCAAGTTTTCCGATTGCTTTTGAAAAAGTGGAGTCCCTTTATTGGCCAGCTCATTCCAGCGAATTCTGCCGCTTGAAATTGATGCCTGAAGATTATTCAGCCCCTCCTGTAATGTAACTGCATATTTATGCAGGTTTTCAAGGGTTTTGTATTGCTCGTCGTTTATCCCGTCCCCCCTGATGTTTTGCCTGTCCAGAGCCAGCGAAAAATCGCCGACCTGGGATAAAAATCTGGAAGTGTTGGCCAGCACTTCCTGGGTTATGGGAAGCTGACCAAGGTTTGTCTGTGCAAGATTTGCCTGATGCCAGGCTTGTTGAAGAGTTTCTGCGGCCATTTCCGGTGTGGATGAAACCAGGGTTTTCATCAGAAGCGTTTCAACATTCTGCACATACCCAATCATCTCATAAAATGCGCGATTATATTGATTATCCAGTTCCTGCCTTAAATCGGCAGCCCTTTTATATTGAAATATTCCCCATCCTGCGACTACCGCAATGAGAACAACCACAACACTATACATGTGCCTGTCGGATAGCCTTCTTTTCCAGTCCAGGAGTTTTTGTCGAATTTTGCCCAATAATAAGCACCTCCGTTCAACCTGATAATTCTTTGAATCCGCCGCTGTTTAAACGGCTCATCCGGGCTTTGTCCCGTTTTTATCGTTTAGTTTTCAAATTGCCTGACTTTTTTTCTATTGTAACAATTGAACTGATTATTTTCTTTCCAAAATACATGGTTCCTTCTGAACTGATACGACTATGGCAGGGTCCTGTTTCTTGTTTACTTTCCAAAATTGTGTTTGCCTATCGTTTTTATGATTTGTCTGCTCCATATCCATTTACTCGTAGCAGTTGCGGGATTCCAGTAATAAAGACATCCGCCGGTGGGATCCCAGCCATTCAAGGCATCACGGGCGGCTTTAACCACAGTTGAATTCGGATCGATTGGCACATTAATCTGCCCGTCACTGACAGCAGTAAAAGCACCGGGCTGGTATATTACACCGGCTACCGTGTTTGGAAAATCCGGTGATTCCACTCTGTTTAAAATAACGGCACCAACCGCAACCTGTCCTTCATACGGTTCTCCTCTTGCTTCCCCGTTTATTGCCCTTGCAATAAGCTGCTCATCTGATGCCCTCTGGGTCTGGGCAAAGGAATTGGTGAACAGTCCCGGTATCAGCAGAGAAAAAAGTAACGAACCTACGGATAATGCCATTATAATTTTACGGCTTTTCTTTTCCGACATAAAATATTAACCTCCTTTTTGCGGCTTTTTTATTCAAACTACATTTTCTTTTTCTATATATGTAGTTTTTCTAACATCGGCATATTTATACCGACATTCGCTCATAATGGATTTGAGGAATTTTATATGAAAGCGAGTAATGTCGTTTATGCATGTTCTGTTTTTATATGCATCAACCGGAAGCGGGCATTTTAAGGCGGCTGAATATGTGAGACAGGCTCTTATTCGGGAAAATCCCGATATATGCTGCAGCATGGTCGACGTGCTTAATTTATGCACTATTCCCGTTGAATCTTTTATTTTAAAAGGTTTTCGGCTTATAATTTCACGTTTTCCGAGAATGTACAGATTACTGTATCAATTAACTGAAAATAACGCATTGTTCAACATAGCGGCAGGACTTCTCTTTTCAGAAAGCATTAAGCAGCTTATAAAGATGTGCCGGGATTTAAAAGTCAGCACGATTGTGTGCACACACCCCTTTGCCCTTTTGTTTGCATCCAGGCTGAAAAAAAAGCTTGGAGAAAGCTCCCCGGTGACTATGGGAATAATAACGGACTACCGTATCCACAGATTTTGGCTGTATAAACCCATCGATATGTACTTCGTTCCTAACGAGGAAATGAAATGTGAACTGCTTAATCTCGGATGGGAAAATGATAAAGTTTATATAACGGGCATCCCCTGCCCGGTTAATATAAATACAAACACCTTATCTGATGATTTGAAAAAGCCTTTTCTTGTTGTTGCAGGCGGAGGCTGGGGGCTTGGAAACCTTGAGGGGACAGTAATAAGGCTTTTGAATGCGAATCTTGAGTTTTGTCTCGTGGTTGTAACAGGCAAAAATACTTTTCTGTACAGAAAACTAAAAAATCTTGAGCTGCAAAATCCCGGGCGTATGATTGTTGTGAGCACACTTCCCGATTTATATGCTTTAATCAAAAAATCCGGCGGGATCATTACAAAGCCGGGTGGTTTAACCGTAACCGAAGCAATGATTTTAAAAAAACCGCTGATACTTTCAGACCCTCTTCCCGGAGCGGAGGAACATAATTACAGGTTCTTAACTGAACACAGGGCAGCAATAACTCTTCATACCTTTTTAAAAAATCCTGACATTATTTTAAACTGGGACAAAACATATTCAAAACGTCAGGCCTCTCTTGCTCATACTGACAGCAGCCTTATGATTGCTGAGAGAATATTGGCTCAGAAGGGCTAAGATACACTATATTTACAGTTCCGTTATCCATCATTTTTTTGGCCAGTTCAACCTCCCTGGTTTTGCATGTGAAAATAAAAATCTGCCTGTGTCTGCTTTCTTTAATTAAAAGGCGAAGAGCATTTTCTGTACGCTCCTCATCATACTGGGAAAAGGGCTCGTCAAAAAACAACGGAACAGTCTCGCTGTCCTTCTCAATCAATCTTACCACGGCAAGCCTTAAAGCCATGTAAACCTGATCAATTGTTCCCGAGGAAAGCTGCTCCGGTAAAATCCTTTCCGTTGCTTCCCCTGGCAGAACGTTTAAATTAAGATTATCATCCGCCATAACGTTATCATATAACCCACCGGTTATAACAGACAGGTAACTGTTTAATTCACGGCTTAAACCTGGCACATAATCCCTTTGTATTGCAACGCTTGCTTCTGTCAGCACTGATATTGCAATTTCCATTGCTTTCCCGAGGGATAGCAGATTTTCTTTTTCCTCTTTCAGAACCTGCACTTTTTCAAAAGCTTTCTGCAGCGTTTCTTCATCGGGAACATTCTCAAGCCTTGATGTTAACGCGCTTATCCTTAAATCACAATCATTTATTTTGTTGCGTAACTCTTCAATTTTCTCATCTATCACAGAAAGGCCCGGGCTTTCGTTTTCTGCCACAGGTTGTTGATCCCCCAGACGATCATTTAATTCTTCAATCGCTTTTTCCATCTGTTCCCTGTTTCTTATGTCAACTCCCAGGATCAATCCTTCGTGGCGGTATATGTTTTCAGCTTTCTCAACAAAAGATGCCATTTCCTTTTCCATGGATTCATACATGGGAAAAACCAGCATATACCTTTCAATGCCTTTTTTCCAGCTCGTTATATCATTCTCATCGAATGTGTCCTCGTTTTCGCAAAGACAGGCCTTTTTTAGCCTGTTTAATATAACTGTTCTAACACCCTCAAGCTGAATTTCCAAATCAATCCTGTCCTTTTCCAGGTCTTCTTTCCCTGAGCGAAGTTCCGCAAGTGTTATGAGCTTGCTGTCATACATGCTCTTAAGACGCACAAGATCATGTATGTTTGCAACATCCGCCTCTTCCATCCACTCTTTAAGAAGCTGCTTCAGGTTTTGAAAATCCTGCATATCACCTTTTTGTGTCCTGATTCGGTTTGTTTTTCTTTTCAATAATGCCCAGAAAAGTACTGAAACAAGAAAAAACAACACGTCACAGGCTATAAGGGCTTTATGGTACAATTCAGGAATACCGGCCCTCAAAAAGACTATTGCCGGTAAAAGAATGATTGATAAAAAAATGCAGACAGCTGACATCTTTTTCTTTGCTGAAAGTTTCCCGTTTTCTGAAACTCCGGCATTCAAATCTGTATTATCATGTTTCAGTACAGTTTCCAAAGCTTCCTGAATTCTGTGGCCTTCTCTGTTAAACAAACTGTACTGCACCAGTTCAGTTTCTGTTGCGGTAATTTTATCATCAGTTGCATTTTCGCTTTGAATGAGCTCCTCTTTCTCATTTAAAAGCATTTTATATCTTATATTATCCTCAATCATCCTGTCTGCATCATCCCGGGTAAAGTCAGCAAAACCTTTTAAATCTTCCAGTTCCCTGGCAAGATGCTCTTTGCGCTCTTCTGTCTCTTTTATTTTTGATTCAATCTGTTTAATCTGCTCAAGGCATTCAATCAGCTTTTTATGATTTACATAAAGTATTCTTATTTCTTCATTTTTGTGTAATTCACTTCGGATTCTTACAAGCTGATTGAGCTGCTCTTTATACTCCCCTGCTTCCTTTTGGGTTTTTTCAAGTTCCCTGAAAGTTTCAGCACTCATCTTATGAAGTTCTCTTGCCTTTTTTTCATCCTCCAATGCCTCCTGCAATTGGCTGTTTAAAAGATTTATGGGCCTTGTGGTGGTTCTCTCACTCCCGACATGGGTAATGAGCGCCTGTTTTAAAGCATTTACGGCTGCTTTAAAGGATACCTGCTCATCACCGCTTTCCTTTAAATTTATAAGACGTTCCGCCAGTATTTTGCGTCCTTCCCGGTTTACAGCACTTTGCATTTGACCTAAAAACACAGTCCTTTCAAAAACACTCCCGGAAAGACCCAGGTGCTGCTCGGCAAACTTTGCTATTGCTTCTTTGTCTGCCGTAAATTCGCCTGTGATATTATTTGAGAATTCATCATAAACGGTTAAGGTGTTGTTTTCAAAATTCCTGCCCACTGTATATTTAAGACCATTGTCCAGCCTGTATTCCAGCATTCCGCCAAAGGCTTTCCCGAACCAGGGTTTAAATCTTTTTCTTTCGTTAACGGCCCCCTCCTTTGTTCGCCGACCGCTTTTAAGACCATAAAACATAGCTTTAATGAATGCCTGTATAGTCGATTTACCTGCTTCATTCGCCCCATAGAAAATGTTAAGCCCGGGTTCGGGCAAAAATACCGCGTTTTCAAATTTTCCAAATCCCTTGATATCAATTTTTGTAATTTTCATATGTCCACCTTGCCATATCTCAATTATTCGTATTTTGCCGCAACAAAGATACCTGCCATTGCAGCATGCCAGCCTTGTTATATTTCCACACTTCCCGTAAGTAACGCTTCAATACCCAGGTATAAAGCTTTCATAAGCAATTGCCTTTCACTTTCGGGGGAACTTTCAATCCTGTCCTGCATCATTCTTATGAAAACTCCGGTTATGTTTTTTTCCATGGCCAGCTCGGTGAGATTATAATCAGGTTTTGTACTGTCCTTTATATTAACAAAATAATATTCGCCCGCAAGGCTTTGCCCTGTTTCCTTTAAATCCGTATAAAAACCGCTTTTAAGCCTTCCTGTCAGATTAATTCTCACCAAATCGGATTTCGATGCTTTTTTATTCAACGCTTCCAAAAGCGCAGATTTGAGCTGTATACTATCCGAAATCCCGCTTACGTCAAAGTCAATGTCATGGTATTTTCTTTGCTGCAATACGATACGCTCATATTCCCTTACAACCTGTCCCTCATTCTTTGAAAGTCTTACGAAAAAAACGCCATGTTCACCCTGCTCGTCAAACCCAAGCGGTTCAGGGCTTCCAGGGTTTATAATTCCTTTGTCCGAAAGGGAATCGTCATATTTATGAAAGTGGCCGAGGGCATAATAATCAAATCCCATTTTAAGAAGCCAATCTGAATCAACCGGGTTGTATGGCTGTTGTGAGAAAGGCATGTCCACCGTTCCATGAAACAGACATATATTTATAAACTCCGGAAATATTTCCGCCTCTTTAGTGATTGATAACACTTCCTGCCGGTACGCATCAAATCCCATTCCGTAAAAATAGCATGATGTCCTGGCATCCCTGAATTCAGGATTTTTTGATGAAAGAATACGTACATTCGGAGCCCAGGAATAATTTCTGTACCATGAATCCTCAGTATATGGGTCATGGTTTCCCGGGATTAATACGCAGATTTTATCCCCAAGCCTTGAAAGCTTTTCATTTATCCACCCTATCAATGCTCTTCCGGCATAATCATGCTCATATAAGTCCCCTGAAATAAGGAGATAATCAACATTTCTCTCCAAAGCCAGGTTTATAATATTCCCAAAGGTTTTTTTAATATCAATTCGCCTGTCGCTGGAATAGTTTCCAAGGCCCAGGCTTTTAAACGGCGAACCCATATGTATATCAGCACAATGAATCAGTGATACGCTTTGTCCCATGATAACCTCTATTCCACTACCGCCTTTCTATTTCATTCCGCCTTTTGGGCGCTTTTATCCTGCCTCCCACGGTCATCTGCCGCTTTTGTACGTTCTTTGCCAATACATCACTCATCAATAAATTTATTTGCAAAGCAGAGGCTTCAACGCTTTCAGTCTTTTGTTTGCAATACTGCAAAAGCAATTGCGTAATCCCTGCAATGGGTTATGCTTACATCAACAGCTATGCCGCCTATGGAAATAAACCGTTCCCTTGTCCGGCCATGCAATATAACTTCAGGTTTTCCACTTTCAGTTGAAACAAGCTCTATGCCCTTAAGCCCCACGCCCTGGGTAAAGCCTGTGCCCAATGCCTTGGATATTGCCTCCTTTGCGGCAAACCTTGCGGAATAGCTTTCATATCTTCCACTTTTTCTTTTTTCGCAATACTCAATTTCAGCAGGAGTGAAAATCCTGTTTATAAAACTGTTACCAAGCCTGTCAATGGAATCTTTCACCCGCTGTATTTCCACCATGTCAACACCACAAAAAACGCCCATTTTATCATCCCTTTATAAAATAATATTCAATGGCGCTCCGTATTTGTTACCCTTGCGCCCTGCAAGGCAGGACAAAATTTCAACAAGTTTCAAATTGCTTCAACAGAGCAAAACATTCAATAAATCAGCCGACAATTTATGCTTCCCTTTTATAATAGCATTATTGGATTGTTCTTGCCATAGAAAAAACACAGGCAACTGCGCCTGTGCGATTCTGGCGTCCCGAGTAGGAATCGAACCCACATTGGTAGAACCGGAATCTACTGTCTTATCCATTGGACCATCGGGACATAATGTATAAAGAAATTTGGAGAATGAATAAAGTATACTTCATTTTAAAGCTTTTTTCAATTCCATTTTTTATATGCTTTCGCTTTTCCCTTTTATTTTCCTATGATACCTGATAAATACCTGTTTAATTACCGGTTTTTATGAGCCGAAAAGGAAGCCAAATGCCTTATAAGCCATATTAACCAGGGAAAAAACCGCGTACCCGATAAAATAGCTCCAAACAACAATGGCTATTGCTATAACCAGTTTGCCCGAAAACAATATTTTGCTTTTTACTCCTATTGTTCTGAGCATTATACCAATCTGCCAATACTGCTGAGTATTCAGTAATATAACTAAAACAAAGAAAAGAGCCTTGGCGTAAAAAGCAGGATTCCGGCTTAAGTCCATAAGATCAACAGCTGCAGGGCTTGATAGAAGAAGAAGCGGCATAAAAGGCAGATGTGAATATCCGTATGACTTCATAAAAATAATATTAAAACCCGGCGCAATAAACTTTTCTGTCCGTTTTGCAATATATCTGCACAAATCAGCTATAGGCCACGCAAAACAAAAAATATCAAACAAACCAATAATAGCCACAGTAATTAAGAACAGAAATATTTTAACAGCAATATCGGTACTGCTGTTTATAATAAAGTCGCTTAATATGGAATTCGTTGCTCCAAGCACGTCAAACAAACCTACCCACAAAATACACGGGATAAGTGTCATTAATGCAGTATTCATTCGTTTGTGCCAGCTGTGGGGCCAAAGAAGCAAATCCCACTCACTTTTTGAATATTCCATTTAAATACTCCTGTAATAATCTGCTGTTCCTGCTTTTAACTCAAAACATTATAACACTGAAACGCCTATCATGCAATAATATAAGAACACACTTTTTTCACCGGATTGCCAGGTTTTTGGCCCTCCACTCCTCATAATGGATGATGTTTTTCAGATTTTCCGCAAAAACAGTCCAGACTTTGTCATTGGCAAAATTATGGCTCCAGGTTGAGGTGCCTGCCAGGTTGTATTTATGTGCAAGGGCGGTTTTTTGGTTTACGGAATGTTCGTTTTCCAGCCACATTTTATAAACCACATTGTCTTTTTCAAAGGAAACAACATATTGCCCGCTTTCCTCATCCCATACAGGTACCGCATTGTTCTCAGCAATCAAACGTGAGGCGGCTTCTATTGATAAAGCATTGCCAACCGTTGATTCTGTCCTGTTCCCATGCTCATCCGTTTTTAGAGCCCAAAGTCTTGTATATAGCGGAATTCCCAGAAGAAGCTTTTCCCTGGGAACCTCCCTTAAGGTTTTTTTTAAATTTTCTTCCACCCATACAAATTGCGCGGTTGAACCCGCCACTTTGCTTCCGGCCCAGGTCTGGTCATATGTCATAAGGCACACATAATCCACCGTTTCGGCCAGAGCTTTTCTGTCATAACATTTCGACCAGGTGTCGCTGCCGTCCGGTATTGTAACATCCACCGACACAACAAGCTTCTGCTCACGCAAAAATGGGGTAAGTTCACGCATAAACTGCGTAAAGGCATCTTTATCTTTTTTATATATATTCTCAAAGTCAATATTAATCCCATCCAATTGGTATAAAGCGGCATAGGCCAGAATCTGTCTTATAACATGCTCTCTTTTTAACCCATCATTTAAGATTTGGCTGGTATTTTCAATATTGCTGAAATCATTCGCAACCAATGCCCAGACTTGGTATCCGTTATCGTGTGCCCACTCCACATACTGGGGATCGGCTCTGTTTATAAGATCACCGTCTTCATTGGCTATTTGAAACCAGGTGGGAGACAGAACATCGATCCCGTCAGTCTTTTCCCATTCAAGATATTTTTTTGTCGGGCTGTACATTTGATCCCATACCAGACTAATCTTTCCCCCGGGCAGTTTGGGCGTTCTTCTTAATGTTTCCGGTATTTGATTAATTTCAAAGGATTTAATAACTACGTGTTCCTTTTGTATATATCCCAATATGCCGTCAGCAGTCCTGACCTTATACCATTTGTCATAATCTTCATAAATATAAAGTTTAGCAGAGTCAGAATTAAGATCCACATCATGAAACATTCTGATGACAGGATAGCGTATATGCCTGCCGCGCCTTACGACCGCATCTGCACTTGTGGGATAACCTATTCTGTGGATAACATCTTCCCTATCAATTATTACCACATTTGTCTCTTTAACATAATTGATATCTATCCTGTAAAATGAAGCAAGGAATTCAATGGGTATATATAAAACCCCGTCAAATTCAGTGGCGGGAAACTTTAATTCCATTGGTTCATCGTTAATCAGGGCATTAAGATTATCTGTTTCCATGCGGATGACGCGATCCTTCGTTGTTACGGTAACCTTTTGAAGAGTCTCATCCCACCATATATAAGGATCTATATGGCTTTTAACCGTTTTGAAAGGAAGCAGAATCTGTCCCTCAACAACCCTTGGAGGAAACTCGTCAAGAATTTTGTCGCCTTCTATTACAAGAACAGTGTCAGCATTGTCATATGGATTTACAACTTCCATATTGGGCATGAAATGCTTTTTGTACAGTAAAGCTCCGCCGGTTGCTATACCTGATATAAATATAAGCAATATCAAAAATAAAATAATATCCTTTTTCATATTAAACCTCCGTGTAAAAGCCTGTCTTTTTATTCAATGTAAATTGGCGCTGAATATATGCCATGAGTATGTAGAGTTTCGAAGGCATTACGCAAAAATTGTTTTGCATGGATAAAAGACGGATTTATCAGGATTCATCAAAGGCCTATGCGGGGTATTTAAAATTTGTTTTCCTTTATTAAGGCTTACCCTATCTACATTATACATTCAATTTCGACAAATGTCCTCAGGAAATTTATATATTGCTGCAAACAAAAAAAGAGGCCTGTTACCGCTTATTAATACTCCTGCGGCAATTACGCCTCTTTCCTGCAAAACTTTATAGAAATGTTTTAATCAGTAAATACTTTCCTTGGTATAAAAGTTTTGAAATTATTCAGCATTTTTTCAGAAGGCTCAAAAAACAGAATTGTTGGCTGATTGTTATAATGCAGAACTACAAAATAAACATCATCATTGCCGATATATCCGGTGAAGTCCATCTTATTTTTAAAATTTCTGTATTGAGGAGTATAATGCTGGCTTTTTAATCTTGCAACAATCTCAAAATCCTTGCAATTTGCACTGAAAACGCGCTTGCGTTTTCTTTGCGCGATTATTTTGTCAATATCGAGGTCGCCGTTTGTAACCGCATATTCATATTCTGTATTTCTGGAGGTAATAAAATAATAAGCGCCATAACCTATTCCAACGACTATAAACATGCTGACTCCGGCTAATATTTCAATATTCAATGCTATAAACATAAGCAGCAATGCACCTGAAATAACGGCAGCTGTTATTAAATGATCCTTTATATCTTTTCTTCTCTTTACGATTTTTTCTATGAATATATCCATCATAACAGATAAACCTCCCGTTTCTCTTCAATGAATTCTATCATACATTGCGTATTGTTTGCAACACATGGAAGACGGACAGTATTTTTCCGCCGGTTCTTTTTCTTTATTTTTCTTCATTGTGATTAAAAGGAATGTGGATGTATATAATATAATTTTAATTGTACTTGACAGTACTTAGCTTTTATATTACTATATTTTAAACAGCACATTGTCAAACTCGGGAAAGCAGGATGATATAAATGAAAATAAGTGATCTGTTTACAAGAAAGAAGCAAACGATATCTTTCGAGATTTTCCCGCCGAAGCTTACCTCTCCGATTGAAACAATCTTTGAAAAACTCGGGGATTTTGCTTCCATGAACCCTGATTTCATCAGTGTTACATATGGCGCGGGGGGCTCTAAAAAAGGGCGGACCGTGGAAATAGCTTCGAAAATTAAACGTGAATATAATATAGAGAGCCTTGCCCACTTTACTTGTGTGGGGCATACAATTGAGGAAGTTAACCAATCACTTCTGGACATGAAAAAGGAAGGCCTTGAGAATATATTTGCTTTAAGGGGAGACCCGCCTGCAGATCAGCCGGATTTTGATTTTTCCAAAGGCGTCTTTACCCATGCATCGGAACTAATAAAGCATATACGGCAGCAGAATAATTTCTGTATTGCCGCGGCAGCATACCCGGAAGGCCACGCCGACTCTGTCAGAATAAAATATGATATGCACTATCTTAAATTAAAAGTTGAACAGGGGGTTGACTTTTTAATTACCCAGCTCTTCTTTGACAACAGGGTTTTCTATGACTTTCTGGACAAATGCGCAGCCCAGCGTATTTCATGCCCTGTACTTCCCGGTGTTATGCCTATATATAAGGCAGATCAGATTAAAAGGATCGCTTTGATGTGCGGTGCTTCCATGCCTGCAAAACTGGTTCTTGTTCTTGATAAATACGGCAATACGCCGGATATGGAAAAGGCCGGGATTGAATATGCCTCAGAACAAATAAGAGACCTTCTTGACAGCGGTGTTGACGGTGTGCACATAAACACAATGAACCGTTCTGACGCAACCCGGGTAATCCTAGATAATCTTGGGCTTCTGAATAAAAAAGCGTAAACCGGATAATATGTAAACTCCATAGCAAAATTGCCTTTCATTTCCAAATGGTATGAAAGGCTTTTTTATGGTTTGCACAGGGAATAGTGACGGAAGTCCGCTTATATACAAACGATAAAGGAACACAAATAACAGTGCCCGCAATAAACCGCCATTTTTTTGCCCGTTTCATTCGGAAAAGGGACCGGGAGACTTCATAAACGCTTCTTCCAAAGTTATATCCGAGCTTTTTTCCAAAATAGCATCCATAAGCTGTTTTTCTGTTATTTCTTTAATTAAGTCAAGCTCCCGGTCAGCAATATGTATTATATGGAATTGATCATAATCAAGAAGCAGCATGGCTTCCATCAGCTTTACATCCTTTAGCATCAAAACATGCCGGATGCGATAGGCTCTTTTTTTTAATATTCTTTCCTTTCTTCTTATTAAAGCATTTAAATTCAAGCGATTCACCGACCTTTTTACAGATTCTTTTCCGGGGAGGAAGATAACTGCCAAAAACAAGCTTGGGTTTCTGTAGTGTATAATCAGGAATACTCCTGCAATAAGCAAAAAAAAACGTATTCCCTGACCTGTCCTTTTCATTATCAGATACGCATGCCTTGAGCCGACATAATTGTACAGAAAAACAAGTAATATATTCCCTCCATCCATTGGGTATAACGGTATCATGTTAAAGATACCAATAAAAAGACCGGCCCTGGCCAAATCTTTAAAAATTCCAAAGGGCATGAGCGCAAAAACCGCGGCCATTGCAAGATTTCCCAAAGGTCCTGCGGCGCATATTATACACTGGGCAAGTCTGCCGGGCTGAAAGTTCTTCCACTTTCCGCTGAATCCCGCCGGTGTTAAAAATATCCGAAATCCTTGTTTGTAAACCAGGCATGCGGTAAGCAAATGAAAAGCTTCATGAATTAAAAGAGAAATAGGATAACTTATCCACTCAATCATCAGTTATTTCCCTGCAGATACTGAAAGCATTCTTCATAGGTGTTTGCGATGGCATCAAAAATATCATCGGTTGTAGTATTTTTCTCCACAACCTGAAATCGTATTTGCGAAACAATATTTTCAGCCGATTCCCCCTCCTGGTTTTGAAGCCAAGAAACAAAGAATATGATAAGAATACAAGCAAGTGACTGTATAATTATTTTTTTTGCTATCACGGATTGCCAGTTGTGGTTTTTTGTCCTTCCTGCCGGTTTTGTGTATGCGGAATAATATGGAACGCGCCTTTTATAACGGGTTGTTCTTATCGCGTGATTCAAGCGAATCAGCTCCTTAGGCTTATCTCCTGAGATTATTATATGGGCTTTGTAGAGCGAATATGATTTTTATAGTTACTGTTCACAGGTTCTGTTAAAAGATATTGTGCAATGGAAGGAAACTTTGGCGGAATGAAGCTCAGAGATGTATAAAGAAAGTGGTCTTCCAGAGGAAAAACCCTGAATTATTTTCAATTCAGGGCTTTCAAACAAAACTTTTTCTTCATGCCCCAAAATGCCGTTCCCCTATATTTTGACACCTAGCCACACGTCAGGTGGGTACCCTGCTTTACCGTTCACACTTCCTCCGCCGTTGCATCCGGCTCAGCACCGATGTCGGAATTAGCTTGAGGCCTGTGCTACAGATAAAAACTTCCGGATCCCGTATGTCTACTGTAGGTTCAAAATTATAGGTTATTACGAACATCTCAGGAACATGAACCATTTTATAAATCTATTATAGCATCATAATTCGCGTTTCTCAACATTTTTTATATTAATATTTGCTTGTAATAGCTGCCAAATAGGGTTACAATACATATTAATATATTTACCTCCTCCTGAGGTGAGAAGAAAGCCTTAAGGTTTGCAGTTACTACATATTAATATATTTGGTGAATCCATACATCAGCAATTTTTTCCGGAAAGTCACGATATGACTTTTCATTGCAGGTTCGCCCTAAGGATATTGCATCAAGCTGCAGCAGGCATAAACATAGTATGATTATCCGGACTTCTTTCAAAGACTGATGAAATTATGAATCTGGAATTTCATCAGTAAATCGCCTTAAGAAATGCCGGGAAATAGTCACATTGTTAAATTATGTATAAATAAATAACCATAGGTGCGATAACAGGCAATAAATTTTGAAAGAGGTGTTTTTTATGTCTGATCAGATAAGAATGATTGCTCAACGAATGAGAGAGCTTCGTGAGATTGCGGGCTATTCAATGGAAGAGACATCTTCAATGCTGAATATACCTTTGGATGATTATAAAGGGTATGAAAGCGGAGAACATGATATTCCCATCGGGTTTCTCAATGAGTTTGCCGACAGGTTTAACGTTGATCTTACCGAGCTTCTTACAGGAAAATCACCCAAACTGCAACGTTATGCGCTTGTGAGAAACGGTAAAGGCATAAGGGTTGAAAGGCGGGCACCTTATCAATACCACAGTCTGGCCTATAATTTCATTAACAAAAAGGCAGAACCGTTTCTTGTGACAGTGCTCCCGGGAAATAATTCCACGGTATCAATGAATACTCATCCCGGGCAGGAATTCAACTATGTGCTTGAGGGCAGTCTTATGATTGTTATTGATGGAAAGGAATTGATTTTAAACAAGGGAGATTCATTGTACTTCGATGCGACATTGCCTCATGGCATGAAAGCTTTGGATAATGAAAAGGCGCAGTTCCTTGCAATAATATTTTAAAGAAGACTTAATATTTTAGGGGAGATTTTGTTTATGTTGGAACATTTTTTAAAAAGAACTGAATTTACATCCTATGAAGATTTTGTTAATAATTATTCAGTAAATGTACCTGAGAATTTTAACTTTGCTTTTGATGTCGCCGACAAATACGCTGAAACAGAACCTGATAAAAAGGCCTTGGTTTGGTGCGACGATGAAGAAGAGGCTGTTTTTACCTTCGCTGATATAAAGCGAAACAGCAACAAAACAGCTAATTACTTTAAATCTCTTGGCATAGGCAAAGGCGATTGCGTTATGCTCATACTGAAAAGACGGTATGAATTCTGGTTTTGTCTTCTGGCATTACACAAACTTGGCGCTGTAGGCATTCCGGCAACACATCTTCTGACTAAAAAAGATATTGTTTACAGGAATAATGCCGCAAGTATAAAAATGGTTGTCGCTGTCGATGACGAAACGGTTTTAAACAGCGTGGACGAAGCAGCACCGGAATCACCCACATTAAAGACAAAAATCGTCCTTATGGGAAAACGCGACGGATGGCACACATTCTACGGTGAATATGAAAGCTTTTCAGAAGAATTTGACCGCCCGACAGGTGATGCCGGTACTGAAATTACAGACAGAATGCTGATATATTTTACTTCAGGAACCACAGGAATGCCAAAAATGGTGCAGCATAATTTCGCTTATCCCTTAGGACACATAGTAACAGCGAAATATTGGCAAAACGTACGGAATAATGGCTTGCATTTTACCGTTGCCGACACCGGATGGGCAAAGGCTGTCTGGGGCAAGCTTTACGGCCAGTGGATCTGTGGAAGTGCTGTTTTTGCTTATGATTACAACCATAAATTCCAGCCTGTTGATCTACTGCGAAAAATAGAAAAATATAAAATAACAACATTCTGTGCGCCACCAACCATATACAGGTTTTTTATAAAAACCAACCTTAAGGAATTTGATTTAAGCAGCCTGGAATATTGTGTTGTGGCAGGCGAGCCTTTAAATCCGGAAGTTTACAAGCAATTCTATGATGCTACGGGAATTACGCTTATGGAAGGTTATGGCCAGACTGAAATGACAGTGGCAATTGCCACCCTGCCATGGATGAAGCCTAAACCGGGTTCAATGGGCAGACCTGTGGCCGGTTATGATATTGTGTTGATTGACGCGGACGGAAATATCTGTGATCCCGGTGAGGAAGGACAGATTGTAATAAGAACGGATAAAACAAAACCACTTGGTCTTTTTGACGGTTATTACCGTGATGAACAGCTTACCAAATCGGTTTGGCACGACGATATCTACTACACCGGAGACATGGCCTGGCAGGATGAGGACGGTTATTTCTGGTTTGTCGGACGGGCAGATGATGTTATAAAAAGCTCCGGTTACCGCATAGGCCCATTCGAGGTTGAAAGTGCTTTGCTGGAACATCCGGCGGTTCTGGAATGTGCGATTACTGCTGTCCCTGATGAAATACGGGGTCAGATTGTCAAGGCTACTGTCGTGCTAACAAAAGGCTATACGCCTTCAGATGAATTGGTTAAGATATTGCAGGATCATGTTAAGCGTGTGACAGCGCCTTATAAATACCCGAGGGTTATTGAATTTGTTACGGAATTACCAAAGACCATAAGCGGTAAAATAAGAAGGGTTGAAATCAGGGATAAGGATAAAAGCGTTACTGGCAACAGCTAAAAGAAAAAAACCGGCTTAATTGTTCAACTGAGTATGCTTGACTCAAGGTCAGACAACAGCTGATGTTCTCTCAGAAGATAAATTATACAAAAGGCTTGGACAGATGAAGCACGGGAATATTATATTTACCGTAAGACGCAGGATTAGAAACTTTTAAGACGAATTATCGAAACGCCATGCAGCCATTTTCGTGGTGCATGGCGTAATTTGCAACTCCAAAAAACTAATAAACATAAAAACTGAACTATGTTTAAAACCGACGAATTTTTGCTGAAGATCCCGAGCAAAAGCTTATTTTATTAATAAATAAATATGTTTTTGCAAGTAAAAATTCCTCATCCGGACATTCTTATTATGCAATAAATCAATATAAATATCAGGAAAGTTTTGAAATAGCTTCCTTCAAATCAAAAGCGCCTGTATAAATCGCTTTTCCTGTGATAGCTCCGGCAGCGCCTATATTCCTGAGACTCAATAGATCCTCGATGGATGATACTCCGCCGGATGCAATAACATCCATGGACACACTTTTTATCATTTCCTCCATTGCTTTAAGATTAGGCCCTTTAAGAGTTCCGTCCGTGGCAATGTCGGTATATATAATAATCCTGCAGCCAAGCTGTTCCATTCTTTTGGCAAATTCAACGGCTGTGAAGTCACTTACTTTTTCCCAGCCTTCTATGGCGACCCTGCCATTTGTCGCGTCAATCCCTATGGCAATCCTGCCCGGATACTTTCTTATGGCGTCTTTTACAAGAGTGGGATTCTTAACGGCGGAAGTTCCCAGAATAACCCGCTCTATGCCTGATACAAGCGCGTTTGAAATATCCTCCATTGTTCTGATACCGCCACCCATTTGAACAGGAACCCTTGTTTTTTCCGCGATTTCATAAATAATCTTCCTGTTGTCTGAAACACCATCCTTAGCGCCATCCAGATCAACAACATGAAGCCACTTTGCCCCCATTGAGGCCCATTTACAGGCCATTTCCACCGGATTGTCCCCATAGACGGTACCACTGTCAAACCGACCCTGCAAAAGCCTTACACAACGGCCTTTCAATATATCTATTGCCGGATATATTATCATTATTAATTACCACCTTAACTTGACTTTTTCATGTAATAGTATCTGTTTCACCGCTTCTTTTCCGATGAAACCTGATTTTAACATCCTGCACTTTGAAATATCAGAAAAATCGTCACATACCTTTGTATCATCATTCACCCCCACCTGCACTTTCACTGCAATGAATCAGGCAGTTTGAAGTGGGGGTCTTCCGGATTTAATAATGATGAAATCATAAAAAATTATATGTCATAACATTTATACGCTTTCAAAGCTTTTGCCGGTAATACGTTCGTATGCTTCTATATATTTTGCCCTGGTTTTTTCAATGATCTCTTTCGGAAGCCTTGGCGCGGGTGGTTTCTTATCCCAGTCAATGCTTTCAAGATACTCCCTTAGAAATTGTTTATCAAAGCTTTTTTGCGCGCGTCCGGGCTCATAGTCATCCATCTGCCAGAACCTTGAGGAGTCCGGTGTGAAGATCTCATCAGCCACGACCAGTTCGCCATCCATATAACCGAATTCAAATTTTGTGTCCGCTAATATAATGCCTTTGCTTTCCGCATATTTACTTGCAGCATTATAAAGGGCAAGAGATTTTTCCCTCAGCAGGGATGCCCTGTCGCTGCCAATAAGGTTTACAAGTTCTTCAAAGCTTATATTAACATCATGTCCTTCCTGCGCCTTTGTGGATGGAGTGAATATTGGTTCCGGCAGCTTACCAGCCTGTTTTAAGCCCTTTGGAAGCTTAATCCCGCAAATACTTCCCGCTGCCTTATAATCCTTAAGCCCGGAGCCTTCAAGATAACCCCTGACTATGCATTCGACTTCCTCCATTCTTACTTTTCTTACCAGCATTGATCTTCCCTGAAGTTCATTTTTATACTTATTAAGGCCCATTGGATATTCCGACACATCCGTGGTTACAAGGTGATTTCTTATAATGTCCTTTGTGTATGAAAACCAGAATTCCGATATGGAATTCAATATCTTACCCTTGTCCGGAACAAGATCGTCAAATACAACATCAAAAGCGGAGATCCTGTCTGTTGCAATCATAAGCAGCATGTCTTCCCCCACTTGATACACATCCCTTACCTTGCCTTTTGCAAACAGGGGTAATTTAATAAAATCCGTATCTTTTAACAGCATATAATTCATTCCTCTCATCAAGGTTTAATTGAACATTTTTATAACGTCTTCTTTAAAACGCGTTCTTTCGGAAAGCGTTTCATCCCCTTCGTTTATCTTTGGACCCTCATGGCTGAATTATGCGAATGCAATTTATATACCCGAATTGCGTTACAAAAATTCCATTCAAATTATAAGTTAAGCCTGTGTATTGATTAGCTACCTGTGCTTTCACTGCCGTGAACAGGGATTTTGCAGGGAAATATGTGTATTCGGAGTTTTTACAGAATACCTTTTGTTGACATTAAACCTTTAATTCTTTCATCCTTGGTAACAGCCTGTCTTAAAGCACGGCCAAAGGCTTTAAAAACCGTTTCCGCCATATGGTGATTGTTTGTCCCGTGCAAAAGCTCAATATGCAGAGTAATTCCGGCATTATTTGAGACAGCACGGAAAAACTCCTCCACCATTTCAGCCGCCATATCTCCTAAGCTTTGGCATGTAAAAGGCACATTATAATAAAGAAAAGGCCTTGAGGACAGATCCGCAACCACCCTGGCCAGGGATTCGTCCATTGGAACCAAAGCCGCTCCGTATCGTGATATGGATGCTTTATCACCCAACGCTTCTGATATAGCCTGTCCCAGCACAATTCCCACATCCTCAACGGTATGATGGGAATCCGTTTCAAGGTCACCTCTGCAGAAAACATCCACATCCATAAGTCCATGCTTTGAAAACAAAGTCAGCATGTGATCGAAAAACCCAATTCCGGTATCGATCTTTGATCTTCCGGTCCCATCCAGATTAAGCTTTATACTAATATCGGTTTCATACGTTTTCCTTGATATTTCTGCTACCCTGTTCATAGTATTTACACCATCCCTTACGCAATTTATTCTAAATATGGGCATAGCTGCGCTTCGTTCAAACCCGGACCTGAGCCGGTTATAGCACCGCTATACAAAAGCACATATATATCAGCTGTTAACAACCGCATTATAACATCAGATCCTTAAGTTTTTCAATCAGAATATTCATTTCTTCGTCTGTTCCGATTGTTATTCTGAGCCAGTTATCGATCCGTGGCCTCGGAAAATGCCTTACCAGGATTCCTTCCCGCTTTAATCCGGAAAAAATCTCTTTTCCTGAAAACTTGTCATGGGATATAAAAAGAAAATTAGCCTTTGATGGAAGCACTTTAAAGCCAAGCTCCATAAGCTTTTTCGCTGCGTCTTCCCGTGTTTTGATTATTTTTTCGCAGGTCCTGATAAAATATTGATCATCTTCCAATGCCGCAACCGCGGCTTTTTGCGCTATCCTGTCCAGCGTGTATGAGTTGAATGAATTTTTAATTCTTTTAAGCCCCTCAATAAGGCCGGTGTTGCCTATGGCATATCCAACCCTTAGCCCAGCCATCTGCCGTGATTTTGAAAAGGTCTGCACCACCAGCAGATTGTCGTGTTTTTTAGTTATTTCCACCATTGAACGGGCACCGAAATCAACATAGGCTTCATCAACAATAATCAAGGTGTTTGGTAGCCTTTCAACCAGGGCTTCAATTTCTGTAACGTCCAAAGCTATTCCTGTGGGAGCGTTTGGATTTGCCAGAAATATTCCCCGGGTGCATTCCGGAAAATCATCAAGAGGCACGGTAAAATCACTTCTTAAACTTACTGTTTTATAGTCCACACCGAAAAACTCCGCATACACGGGATAGAAACTATAGGTTATGTCAAGGAAACAAATTGCATCTTCCCTGTTAAAAAACGCAGGGAAACAAAAAGCAAGCACCTCATCGGAGCCGTTCCCTACAAAAACCTCATCCGCCCCAACCTTATAATAAGCCGAAAGAGCTGATTTTAACTCTGTGGCGTCAGGATCCGGATATAACCTTATACTGCTGTTATTGGCATCCCTTATAGCATCATATACCCTTGTTGACGGAGGGTACGGGTTTTCATTGGTATTAAGCTTTATATATTTTTTATCCCGCGGCTGCTCACCGGGAACATAAGGTGTAATGCACTTCGTGGTTTTACTCCAGAATCTGCTCATTTTTTGCCCTCCTGAAAACGTATGCGTACCGAATTTGCATGGGCAGAAAGGCTTTCAGCCTCAGCAAATTCAGCTATGTCCTGCCAGACATTCAAAAGAGCTTCCCTGGAATATGATATTATACTTGACCTTTTCACAAAATCACCAACCGACAAGGGAGAGTAGAACCTTGCGGTGCCATTTGTGGGAAGCACATGATTAGGTCCTGCCATATAATCTCCCAGGGGCTCAGGTGAATATTCGCCCAGGAAAATCGCGCCGGCGTTTTTAATGGCCCCTATAAGAGAGAAAGGATCCCTGACACATAATTCCAGATGTTCAGGGGCAATTTCATTGGCAAGATCAACAGCTTCATCGATGGATTTTACCAAAACCATGGCACCGTTGTTTGCCAAGGACTTACGTATAATTTCTTTCCTTGGCAGTTTTACTGTCTGCTTTTCTATTTCTTCCGAAACCATTTTAATCATATTCTGACTTGTAGTAATCAATATGGCGGAAGCAAGCGTGTCGTGCTCTGCCTGTGACAGAAGGTCTGCGGCCACATATTCCGGTTTTGCGAAATCGTCAGCAATAATAAGCACTTCACTGGGGCCTGCAATCATATCAATATCACATACACCATAAACCATTTTTTTTGCTGTTGCCACAAAGATATTCCCAGGTCCTGCGATTTTATCAACCTTTGGAATTGTGCCGGTGCCGTATGCCATAGCCGCTATGGCCTGCGCGCCTCCAACCTGGAACACCCTGTCCACTCCGGCAATTTTGGCACAGGCAAGTATAACAGGATTGGGCTTTCCATTCTTTCCTGGAGGCGTAAGCATTATAATCTCTTTAACCCCTGCAATTTTAGCCGGTACGGCATTCATTAAAACAGAAGACGGAAGAGGTGCTGTGCCTCCGGGAACATAAATGCCCACTCTTTCAAGAGGCGTCACCTTTTGACCGAGCAGAATCCCGTTTTCCTCAGCTGTGAACCAGGATTTTTCTTTTTGCTTTTCATGAAATGATTTAATATTTTCAGAAGCTTTCTTTATTGCTTTTGCAAGCTTAGGCTC